>CAZUVG010000160.1:0-6709 GCA_964623765.1 uncultured Roseicyclus sp. | reverse complement strand
GGGTTAAGACCTGCCCCCGATCTCGTCAGTCGAGAAGGTCGTCGTCCTCGTCGTCGTCCTCGTCGTCGTCCAGGTCATCGAGGATCGAGTCATCGACCGGCGGCGCTCCGAACGGCTCGCCGTGGCCCGTCCAGCGCACCAGTTCGAGGCTGGCGAACAGGCCGGGAGACCCGCCCTTCTTCGTTCCGTAAAAACGAAGGATCGCCTCGCCGAAGCAACCGCCGTAGAACGGAGATTCTTCCGGGTCGATGGGCGTCTTGTCCCGGTGCCGAAGATCGACGCGGCGCTTGTTCGACGCCTTGACGATCATCATGCCCTCGTAGCCGGGCTTGGGGTCGCCGTTCGCATCGGTCGCCTCGTCGCCCTCGAAATAGCAGACGCGGCCCTCCTTGAACTTCATCTGGGAGAACGACTTCTTGAACTCCTGACGGCACGCCTCGTCCAGGGCGGCCTCGATGAGCCTGACGTTGCGTTTCCCGGTCTTGGTGGAGGGGTCGATGATGAAGGCGCAGGAGTATTTCGGCTCCGCGTCCTCGTTCGCACGCTGCTTCTCGGTGAGGTGCGGATACGACAGCCGCACCTCCTTGATGTAGACCTGACGGGGGTCGTCGTTCTGGGGCATAGTTTCACCTATCGGTTAAAAGTCGGCGCGCAAGCGCGTCGGTTCGTTGGCGGGCGTTTTCAGTCGAGATCGTCCAGCATATCCGCCCGGTTGATCGCTGGTTTCGGGCTGTCCTCGGGCGCGAGTGAAGGCTTCCCTTCGTCCTGCACCCAGAGGCGTTCGATGTCCTCGTGCTGCTCCTTCGGCAGCAGCTTCTCGATCTGCGTCGGTGACTTGAGCGTCGGCGGGTTCATCGCTTCCTCGCCGAGCAGCGGGAGCAGCTTCTGCTCCGCCGACCTCGCGTCGATCCACTTCCTCGGGCCGCGGCGTCCCTTCACGGCCTTGAGACCGGGCGTGGGGACGCCCGCCAGGGCGTCGTTCAGGACGTGGCCGTGGACGGAATCCAGCCACTTCTTGAGCAGGTCGTAGTTCCGTGCGACCGCCGCCCGGCGCTCGGGGCCGAACTTGTCGGCATCCCCCGGCGTGAGAGGATCGTCGTCCAGGTCGTCCAGAACCATGTCGAACTGTTCGAGCGACCAGCGGGCATACTCGGGGCAGAACCCCTTGGCGTCACAGAACATGCACTGTTTCTCGCCCGCGTGCAGGGGCGGGTCCTCGCCGCTCGCGACCGCGAACGCGGCTTTCAACTCCTCGCCGAAAGCCAGCAGTTCATCCAGCGTCGTGCGCCACTCGCCGCCGCCCTCGTCGTTCCGGGGCTGGTCGATGACGATCAGGAAGTCGGTGGCCTCGCTCTCGTGCCGGGCCACGTTGTCCCAGAGCGCCAGCGCGTAGGCCATCGTCGGCTCGTGCCGCTCGGGCTGGACGGGGACGCCCGCGCCGTATTTCAGGTCGCGGATCGTGATGAGGTCGGGCGCGATAATCCCGATGTCCAGCGTGCCGAACTGCCCCGGCATCCACCGGCCCAGATCGACCTGCTTCTCGACAAGAAGCCGCCCGGGGCGTTCGCGCACCCATTCGATGCCGGGGCGGAGGTGGTCGGCCATCTCGCCGTCCACCTCGAAGGTAAAGCCGTCCGCGGTGATCTCCTGCCCGATGAAGTCCTCCGGCTCGAAGCCGAACTCCAGGCACATCTCCATCACGTGATGCGCCACCGTCCCTTCGGCGGCGGCTGCGCTGTCCCGGCGCTCCTGCACCTTCTGGCTCATCTGGACCGAGCCGGGGCAGCGCATGAACATCGGGATGCGCGAAGGGCCGTATGGGGCGTGAAGCGACGGCATCTCAGAGCGGGACCGGCGTGTCGATTCCGAGATCGTTCAGGAAGCCGTCGTAGAGTTCCGGCTGCCACCCGAGGCCCGCCTTGATGCAGTCGGCGTAGAACAGCATCACGGTCAGTTCGGCCTTGTTCATCTGCGTGAGGCCGCCGTAGCAGTCGAGATGGCGGGTGGCCTGCACGAGTTCCGTCAGACGGCTCTGGTCCTCGTTGAGCGTCACCCGGACGGCCTGTTGCACTTCCTCGGGCGTCACGTCGGCGCGGCGACGGGCGTTCCAGATTTCCGCAAGCGGGCCGTCCTCGATGGATTCGGCGAGGTCGCTACGGTGGTCGGCGAGGGAAGGGCCGTAGGAGGTTTCGATTTGTTCCTCGATGGCGTCCTCGGGCCACCCGGCCGCGAGAAGGCTCCGCCGCATCTCGGCGGGCGTTTCGCAGACCCACGAGACCACCCAGCGCCGACCGTCCTCTGGGGTTTCTCCGGCCGTGCGGAGGATTTCGTCGTCCTCGAACTCCTCGTCGGTCGCCGGAATCCCGTCCAGCGCCCGTTGGAACTCCTCGTCCGACATCTGGCGGTGGGCCGCGACCGTGACGCCGATCTCCTCCGCGGTCATCTCGGCGATCTCGTCCTCGGAGACCACGAGGCCGTAGCGGTCCCGGATCATGCGCTCGAAGTCCTCCTTCGGGCCGGTGTTCGCGATCACCTCGTCGGGAACGAACCGCAGGCCCTCGCTGGCATGGACGGGGGCCAGCCCGCCCGAGCGCCCGGTGATCTTGACGATCTTGCCGCCGAGGATACGGACCCGGCGGGCCTCGTTCGGGAACCGGCAGTCATCCACGACGACCGGAATCCCGCGGTGACGAAGTTTCGTGACCTTTGCCGCCCAGGCTTTCACCCAGAGGTCCTTGTGGATCAGGTCCCGGCCCCATTCGGTGCCGAGCGTCTGCATCGCCATCCGGGGCGTCTTTCCGCCCAGGTGCGGGTCAGGCTCCTCTTTCCTGTCGCCTTCGATCCGGCGCTCGATCTGCTCCGGTTCAAGGCCGAGCGAGGCGTAGAAGGCCCGCATCATGTCCTTGAGCGGGTCGGCGAACTTCACCAGCGCGAACCCCTGGTCGATCAGAGTTTCGGCCGCGGTCGTCTTGCCGGAACCTGCGCGACCGGCGAACGCGATGAGCGGGGGGAGGGACATAAAGTCACCTTTCGGTTGATACGTTGGGCGCGGGCCGCCCCAAGGAGAACAAGGCGGCCCGCGGGCCGGGTCAGGCGAGCATTTCGTCGTCGGCTTCTTCGTCCGACGCTCGGTCATCCTCGTCGCTGCTCATGTCGGCCAGCAGCGCGTCGATCTCCTCGAAATCGACTTCCAGCCCGGCGGACCAGTAGGCGATGTAGCCAGCCAGACGCGGCAGGTCCTCGTCGTCCACGTCGGTCAGCTTCGACGCCCCGAGGTGGTTCAGGGCGGCGGCGAAGTTCGCCTTGTTCTTGTCGCGCGTCTCCTCGTCCTCCGCCGACATGAAAGCGCGGGCCGCGTTCTTGAACTCGTCGCGGTCCACGGTGGCCGAAAGCGTCGGAGCCTTCGGCTTCGCGGCAGCCTTCTTCGGCGCGGCCTTCGGCTTCGCAGCAGCCTTCTTCGGCGCGGGTTTCTCGGCTTCCGGCTTCTCGGCTTCGGGCTTCTCGGCTTCCGGCTTCTCGGCTTCGGGCTTCTCGGCTTCGGGCGCGGCCTTCTTCGGCGCGGCCTTCGCCTGCTGCGTGGCCTTCGCCACTTCGGCCAGCTTGGCGTGGGCTTCGGTGTTCTCTTTCACCGCAGCCGTGAGTTCCGCAATGGCGGCTTCCAGACTCATCGGGGTGCTCCTCTAGGTGTCGTCTTGGCGGCGATTCCGCCGGGTGCCCCGCAGTTGTATCTTCGTTCGCAGGCAATAATCAACCGAAAAGTGAACCTTCCCCCCGGTGAATTGCGGTGGTATAACCCATCGGCGAAGATTTCAACGAAAAGGTTAACACCCATGTCGAGCAACGAACCGCGCCCGAGCCTGATCCAGCGCGTCGGAGAACTCTACAAGCTGCTGGAACGCGCCTTCCCCGAGCACCGCTCGAAGCAGGACGTGCTGGCGATTCCGGCCCTGGCCGACGATCTCGGCTACGCCCACGAAACCCTCTACCGCTGCGTCCGTCGCGACCGGATCAAGGTGAACGTGGCGCTCAAGCTGCTGGAGTTCTCGCACGCGAATCAACCCGCCTCGAACCGCCTCTACTGGCAGGACCTCGCGCCTTTCGTGCTGCCGGAATACGAAAGATTCTCCGATCCGCTCGCCGCCTGACCGGGGCCTCGCCCCAACGTCACGTCAGCCTGGAGGAGCGAATGGAGCAGCGCCGGATCATCGACACGACGCGATTCACCATCGCGGTCGGTCGGGGCAGGGGCCTCGGCAGGATCGAGTGCGTGAAGTGGTCGGTCAGGAAACTCCGCCGGAAGTTCGAGGAACCGCTGGTCGATACCTCGATCACGTTCCCCGAATACATGAAGGTCGCCCGGCGGGCGAAGGACCTCGACCACCCGAAACACAAGGAGGCCGCCGACTTCATCCTCGCGAAGAAGCGGTCTGCGGGGAACTGGACCGCGGCAAGATACAAGGGCGACAGCCGCAAGGCGGCCGACCTGATCGCCAAGACGATGGCCGTCCTCGACATCGACCACGCGACCCCGGAGCAGGTGGCGGACATCCGGGCCAACCTGACGCCGGTCGCCGAGTTCGCCTGGCTCGCCCACACCAGTCGCTCGCACTACCCGGAAAAGCCGAAGTTCCGCATGGCGTTTCCGGTCAGCCGGGAGATGACGCCCGACGAGGCCCACGCGCTCCTGCGCCTGCTCTCGACTTCCCTTCTGGACGACCCGTCCGAGAGCATCGAGATCGTGGACACGGTGTCGTTCCGTCCAAACCAGACCATGTTCTTTCCCTCGATCTCGAAGGGCCAGGACTATTGGACCGACGCGAACGACGGCGCGATCCTCGACGTGGACGAGTTCCTTTCCCGGCACCCCGGCTGGGAGGACTACGCCAACCTGCCATACCAGGAAGGCGAGAAGGTCCAGGGCCTCAAGGACCCGTCCCGGAAGATGGAGGACCCGACGACGAAGCCCGAACCCATCGGGGCCTTCTGCCGCGCCTACTCGGTCCCGGACGCCATCGACCAGTTCCTGCCGGAAATCTACCAGCCCAGCCCGAACGCCAGCGACACGCGCTACACCTACGTTCCCGGCTCCGCGAACAACGGTGTCGTGATCTACGACGACGGCATGTTCGCGCTTTCGATGCACGGATCGGACCCGGCCGAGGGGATGCACAACGCCTTCGACCTCGTTCGCATCCACCTGTTCGGCCACCTCGACAAGGACGCCCACGAGAACACGTCGCCGGGCAACCTGCCGTCCTACAAGGCGATGGTGAAACTCTGCCGCGAGGACCGGAACGTCGTGTCGGAGGAGTTCGCCACGCTGGACTCGGTGCTGGACGACCTTGAGGACGACAACGAGAGTCCAGATTTGGACAATTCTGAGCATGTCGCCGACGACGTGTCACAAAACGGCGACGATCTGAGCAGCCAGCTTGACGATCTGCCCGGCGAGGACGGCGACCCCGACGTGGACGACCTCCTCGGAGAGGAGAAGCCGCCGAAGAAAGAGAAGAAGGACAAGTCGTGGCTGGTCAACCTCAGCCGGAAAGCGAACGGGGACCTGGAGGGCGGTCTGAGCAACGCGACCCTGATCTGCGAGAACGACCCGCGGCTGCGCGACCGGATCGGCTACAACGAACTGACGCTCGACCCGGTTGCCTTCAAGCCGATCCGCTCCAAGGGCATGACGCTCGCCTCGCCCCCGCTGGAACGCCTTGACCAGGAGCGGGGTTTCCGCCGCTGGGTGGACGGGGACGACATCTCGATCAAGCGCATCTTCTCCGCGCCGGAACAGATGAAGGGATACGGGGTGGAGGTCGCCCGGGCCACGATCGAGGAGGCCGTCCTGCTGGCCGGCAAGCGGAACGCTTTCCACCCCCTGCGAGACGAGTTCAAGCGGTGCCGCCAACTCTACCTCGACAGCGGGAAGGCGACCGAGGGGGCCATCGAGCAGATACCCCAAAGGTTCCTCGGCTGCCCGGACGACGAGTTCCACCGCCAGTCCTCGCTCTACGTCATGCTCGGAATGGTTTTTCGCACATTCGAGCCGGGGTCGAAGTTCGACCCGGTGGCGATCATCCGCGGCGCGCAGGGCGGCGGCAAGGGCCTGTTCTGGGCCACGCTGGCGAACTCATACTTCGCGCAGCTTCCGACGCGCTTCGATGACACGTCGAAGATGGTCGAGGCCATGCGCGGGAACCTGATCGGCGAACTCGGCGAGATGGCCGGTCTGCGTCGGGAGACGGCGGAGGTCGCGAAGGACTTCATCACGCGGACCAGCGACCAGCTACGCCTCGCCTACGGGCGGCGCGAAGGCGTCTACCCGCGCCAGTGCATCATGGTCGGCACCTCGAACCTTGACGACATCCTCCACGACCCCACCGGGAACCGGCGTTTCTGGATATGGGTGGATACCCACGACGAGAACGACCCTATCGACATCGAGGGGCTGGCCGAACTGCGCCCGATGCTCTGGGGCGAGGCATACGACCGCTACCTCAAGATGCGGGAAGCCCAGCCGCGGGGACACGTCAGGCTGGACCTGCACTCCGCGGAAGCCCGGGCCGGGCGCGACCGGCTCGCCGAGCGGTTCCGCAAGCGGACGGCCACCGAGGAGATTTCCGACGCTCTGGAGGACTGGCTGGACGAGGTGAGGCCCGCCTGCGACGTGATGACGGACGGCGACGGGATGACCCTGCCCGAGTTCGAG
>CAZUVG010000159.1:0-6742 GCA_964623765.1 uncultured Roseicyclus sp. | reverse complement strand
CACCCGAGCGTCGCGCGTCCCCAGTCGAGCAGGTCGGCACCCAGCGCCTCGCCGCCGGACGCCACCGCGCGCAGGCGCAGGCCTCGCGGCACCGCGGCCTGCCGCATCAGGCGCAGCGCCGTGGGTGGCACGAAGGCTGTCGATACGCCCTCGGCCGCCATCAGGACGAGCGCGGCGTCGGGGTCGAACTTCGTGAAGCGGTGGGAGACGAGCGGCACGCCGTAGAAAAGGCACGGCAGCGCCATGTCCATGAGCCCGCCGATCCATGCCCAGTCGGCCGGTGTCCAGCCGACGTCGCCCTCCTGCGGGAACCAGCCCAGCGATAGCTCGAGGCAGGGCAGGTGGCCGAAGAGGAAGCGGTGGGCATGCAGGACGCCCTTGGGCTCACCCGTGGTGCCGGAGGTGTAGATCATCACCGCCGGGTCCTCGGCGTCCGTCGCAACCGGGGCGAAGCCCGGCGCGGGCATGGCGAGGATGTCGTCGAAGGCGAGAACGGGCGGCGCGGCCACGCCCGTCGCGACCACGACCTCCAGAGCCGGAAGCTGGGACTGCAGTGCCATGACGCGCTCCAGCGCTTCGGATCCCGCGACGACCGCCCGCGCCCCCGAATCCCTCAGACGATAGAGCAGGGCGTCCTCTCCGAAGAGCATGAAGAGGGGCACCGAGACCGCGCCGAGCTTCAACGCGGCGAAGTGCGCGACGAGCACCGCCGGGTGCTGCGCCATCAGCACGGCCACCCGGTCCCCGCGCATCACGCCGCGGGCGGCGAGCGCCGCGGCCAGCCGGTCCGAGGCCCGGCGCAGGTCCCCGTAGGTCCATTCCGACCGGGCACCGTCGGCGCCAAGGTGGATCACGGCGACCCGGTCGGGCGCCGCCTGGGCCCAGCTGTCGCAGCAGAGATGCGCGATGTTCACCGCCTCGGGGATCGTCCAGGCGAAGCTCTCGCGGAGCCTGCGCCAGTTTCCCCGGCCAGAGGCGGGCCGCCGGATCAGCCGCCGCGCCTCCCGCAGGTCAGGCATCCGAGATGACGGTCACCGTGGGCAGCGAGGTAAGATCGAGGCCGAGCCCCTGCATCGCCTGCAGCGACAGCCGCGAGCCTGAGCCCGCGGCGCCGCCCGTGGGCCTGAGCGTTACGGCGACGGTGCGTCCGTCGGGTCCCACGACTCGCCCCGGCCCCTCTGCCGACACGAGCGGCGTCTCGAGCCACATCCCCGATCGCGAGGCATCGCCGAGGCTTGCGACCGTCAAACCGAGAACCTGATCCCCGCCCGCGGCCGTCGTGCCGTCCGCCGTCTCCGACCCGGGCCGGGCTTCCGGACGGACGGTATCCGTGCCGGGCGGCATGGCCGCGGAGGCAGGCGAACGGGCCGCCCCGACGCCGCCGAAGAGGCCGCCCGATCCGAAGCCCATGCCTCCACCGCATCCCGAAAGAGCCAGAAGGACTGCCAGACTGATCGCCGTTATTCTCATGGAACCGAGCCTAGGCCCTATGCGCCGCGCCCGCAACTGCGGCCTGCGCGCGTCGGCGGAGCCTTGCGGGCGGCCCGGCCGCTGCATAGTGTCTGGGACATGGAACAGGATGCCCCGCTCATCGACCCCTTCGCGCGCGCAATCACCTACCTGCGCGTCTCCGTCACCGACCGGTGCGACTTCCGCTGCGTCTACTGCATGTCGGAGAACATGACGTTCCTGCCCAAGAAGGAGCTTCTGACACTGGAAGAGCTCGACCGGATGTGCTCGGCCTTCGTCCGGATGGGCGTTCAGAAGCTGCGGATCACGGGCGGCGAGCCGCTGGTGCGGCGGGACATCATGACCTTCTTCCGGGCGATGACGCGGCATCTCGATTCGGGGGCTCTCAGGGAACTGACGCTGACGACGAACGGAAGCCAGCTTTCGCGTTTCGCGAGCGACCTGTTCGATGCCGGCGTGCGGCGGGTGAACGTCTCGCTCGACACGCTGGACGATAAGAAGTTCGCCGAGATCACGCGCTGGGGGCGGCTGCCACAGGTGCTAAAGGGCATCGATGCGGCGCAGGAGGCCGGCCTCAGGGTCAAGATCAACGCCGTCGCGCTCAAGGGTTTCAACGAGGACGAACTCTTCGACCTTCAGCAGTGGTGCGCGGACCGCGACATGGACCTCACCTTCATCGAGGTCATGCCGATGGGAGACCTCGGCAACGAGGACCGGCTCGACCAGTACTGGTCGCTGAAGGATCTGCGCGCGCGGCTGGCCGAGCGTTTCACCCTCGTGGACCTCGCCGAGCGCACGGGCGGGCCCGCGCGCTACGTACAGCTGGCCGAGACCGGGCAGAAGATCGGCTTCATCACGCCGCTCACCCACAATTTCTGCGAAAGCTGCAACCGCGTGCGCCTGACCTGCACCGGGGAACTCTACATGTGCCTCGGGCAGGAGGACATGGCCGACCTGCGCGCCCCGCTGCGCGCCTCGCACGACGACGCCGGGCTGGAGGACGCGATCCGGGCGGCCATCGCGCGCAAGCCCAAGGGTCACGACTTCGACTATTCGCGGCAGAAGGTCGGCGGACAGGTCAGCCGCCACATGAGTCACACGGGCGGATAGGCCGCGTGAAGGGTGGCGCGCGCCATGCGGTGCCTCCCGCGGGCCAGGGTCCCGCGATCCTGCGTGCCGCAACGCTGCAGCTTCTCCTTGCGTTTCTCATCGCGCTGCCCCTTTCCGCGCAGGCGCAGGACCGCCCCATCCGCGTGGCGGTCGAGCCACTGCCGCCGTATGCCGAGCGGACGGCCGACGGGGTGTGGTTCGGCCTTGCCGTGGATGCCTGGCGGCTGATGGCCGAGGATGCGGGCTGGAACTACACGCTGATCGACGCCTCGGAGCGCGGGGCGCTCGACGCGCTCGGTGCCGGGGAGGCCGATGTCGCGCTTCCCGTGGTCGCGACGCCCGAGCGGGCGGCGGAGTTCTTGCTGACCGCCCCGGTGCACGTGACGACGCTCGGCGTGGCCGAACTGCGCAGGACCGTCGTGGGCGGCGTGCTGCGAGGCATGCTCACGTGGGAATTCCTGTGGCTCGTGCTGTGGCTCTCGGCGCTTCTGCTGTTCGTGGGCGCGCTGGTCTGGCTGCTGGAGCGGCGCGAGAATGCCCAACAGTTTCACCGTGAACCCTTGAACGGGCTGGGCGACGGGTTCTGGTGGGCCGGCGTCACGCTGACCACGATCGGCTACGGCGACAAGACGCCGGTGACGCTGGCCGGGCGGACGGTGGCGATGCTCTGGATGCTCGTCGGCCTTGCCGTCAGCGCCTCGCTGACCGCCGCCATCGTCGCGCTCACCGGTATCGAGACCGAGGGGCCATCACTGCAGGACCTGCGCGGCCAGACGGTCGCGGTGGCCGGTGACGACGCCGCCGCCCGCTACCTGGAGGGCTACGGCCTCTCGCTCTCGCGGCACGAGAGCCTCGGGGCCGCCGTCGCCGCCTTTGCGGCATCGCCGGAGGGCGGGATCGCCGCTGTCGCCGGGCCGGCGGCGGCGCTGCGCAGTGCCATCGCGGCATCGGAAGCGCCGGAGACGGCCGTCCGCGATACCGGCGCGGCGCCGAGCCTCGTGACCCTCGCCACCACCGATGCCGCGGTGCACGCGCTGATCTCGCCCCGGGTCCTTGACCTCGTCACCCGGGAGGCCGGGTGGCGGCTGGTGGACGAATACGCCGGTCGCGGGACGGACGGTCCCTAGGCCCTAGCCCGCGGGGCGCGCCCGCATCAGCGCCCCCCCGGGCCCGTGGAGAACGAGTGCGCCATCCTCCCCGAAGTCGTGCCGGAAGACCTGACCGAGGGCATCGAGGAAGCGCCGCTCCTGTTCGGCCTGTGCATCGGGACAGGCCATCATGGTCGTCCCGGCCTGCCCGAAGCTCAGCCCTTCGCCCGTCAACTCGTAACCCGCGAACCAGCGGTTGCAGCCCCCCGTTCCCGCCACGCGCCCGCCGGCATCGAAGAGGAGCGTGGGCGGCGTCTCTTCCAGTGTCGCCTCGCCGCCGATTTCTTCCACGACCCATTCGCGGCCGGTTAGCAGGTCCGCCGGATCGCCGCCGCAGCCCCTCATCACGTTATCGCCCATGGCCAGTTCCGCGCTTTCGGGGTAGGGCATCCCGCTCATGCTGTCGCGGCAAATGCCGTCGATCCGCACAAGGACGCCCCGGATCGCCTGGGCGCGGTCCCATGCCTCGATCACGATGTCGCCATCCGCGGTCAGCTCGGTCGAGGTCACGGGCAGATCCAGGTCTTCGAAGTCGGGACGGAGAATCTCCATCCGGCCGTATGCAACGTTCGCGCGCCAGAACGGCTCGTTGCCGCGCGCGACGTAGCTCTCCCCGTCCATGGGAAAGGTCATCGTGCATTCGGGCAGTTCCGTGCCGCCGATCGAGACCGTGGCGTTGTCGCCCCGGCTCCAGAACCACGTCCCCGGATCGTCGGGCGCATCGTAGCGGGCGCCCGAGGCCGTCCGCACCTGCTCGAGCCGGACGCGCGCCTCGCCGGTGTCCATGACGGCGTCGTCCCCCGCGAAGCCCACCTGCACCACCCGGTCTCCGCAGCGGTAGGCCGAGGCGAAGCCCATCGGAGTGAAGGCCCGCAGCAGCACCTCGCCGACATCGACGTCCTCGTTGCCCGGAGGGACCGCGATCGACTCGCTCAGCCACGACACGCGGCCCATCTGCGATATGCCGACGCGAAGGCTCGCCTCCGACCCCGCGGGGACGCGGAGGGCGAAGGGCAGCGGAACCTGCGCGCCCTCCGTCTCCTGCCGCAGGCTGGCGAGCGCCGCGCCGGCGAAGCCCGTGGCCTCGACCATGAGCACCGCCTCGGGCGTCAGCGCGATGCGCGGCAGGTAGATCGCCTCGCCCGAGACCTCGCGCGTCTCCTGCGCGCCGAGCGGAAGGGCCGTTGCGCAGAGAAGGATGGCCAGAAGCGACCGGCGGACGGGACGGGACGGGGATTGGCGGGACATGGCACGGTAATCCTTTGCTGGTGAACGGCCTGACCGGAGCCTAACCCGGGCGGATGACGCGATCAGCCGGAAAGTTGGCGAAGCGCCACTCCCCGGCGATTTATCCTCACCCGCCGCCGCTCCTCCGCCTGGCAAAGCGGGTTTCGGTATCAGCGCGGTCATAGCCGTTGGCGACCCATCGCTCGAACGGCATGGCCGCCTCGGCGCCCGCTACCTCGTAGGCGTCGAGCACCCCGCCCAGGACACCCGCCCGAGAGCCCGCAACATGGAGATGCCGCCACGACAGCATCCTTCGCGCCTCGGCAACGGGCACGTTCTCGACCGTCATGAGGTACATGGCCGAGACCAGACCGGCGCGATCGGCGCCCGACTTGCAATGGATCAGGAAGGGCCTTTCAACACGGCGGAAGGTCTCGATCACTTCGATCAGCGTCTCGGCCGCCGGCGCGCGGCGGTCGTTCATGGCCACGGCATGGAGCGTCAGGCCCAGCTCCTCGCACCAGATCCGCTCGGTGGCATTGTGCGCCGAGGGATCGCTGCCGCGCAGGCTGAGGACGGACCTGAGCCCCCCGTCGCGAAGGCGGCGGAGCCTGCGTTTCGTCGGATGGTTGGAGCGGATGACGCCGGGTGCGATCTCGGACTGGTTGGTCCAGAACGTGCGGATGAGCGCATGGTCGAACCAGGCGTTGTAGATCCGCGCCCGGCGCCATGTCTCGTCGTCCACCGGCGCGACGTTGTAGTAGTCGCGCCAGCGGCTTTCGATCTCGTTGAGGCGGCGCAAGAGATGCATCGGGCTCGCGGTCAGGTGTCACCGGGCGCCGATGTCTCCCGAAACGGCCCGCAAGGCAAGGGCGGGAAGCCGGCGTGCCTCGCTGAACCCCGCGTCAGGCCGCCGGAAGCCTCCGCTCCACGATCTCCGCCCACCACGAGCAGCCCGCGGGGATCACGTCGTCGTTGAAGTTGTAGAGCGGGTGGTGGACCATCGCCGTGTCGCCGTTGCCGACGAGGATGTAGGCGCCGGGACGCGCGTTCAGCATGAAGGCAAAATCCTCGCCGCCCATGACCTGCGGGGCCTCGTCGCAATCGCCCGCGACGGCGCGCGCAACCTCGGCCGCGAACTCGGTCTGCTCGTCGGAATTGATCATCACGGGGTAGTTGCGCTTGTAGTCGAGCACCGCCTTGCCGCCGAAGGTCGCGGCGGTCCCCTCCACGATCTGCTTCATCCGGCTCTCGGCGAGGTCGCGGATGTCGGGATCGAGCGTCCGCACCGTCCCCTTGAGCGTCACCGTCTCGGGAATGACGTTATGCGCCTTCGATCCCGTCTCGAAGCTCGTGACCGAGACCACGACCTCCTTCACGGGGTCGGCGTTGCGGCTGGCGATCGTCTGAAGGGCAAGGACCATGTGGCTCGCCATGACCGTCGTGTCGATCGTGTCGTGGGGCTTCGCGGCATGTCCGCCCTTGCCTGTGACCTCGATGGTGAAGAGATCGGCGGCGGCGAAGAAGGGACCGGGGCGGATGGCGAACTTGCCGGCCTCGACACCCGGCCAGTTGTGCATCCCGTAGACCTCCTCGATGTCCCATCGTTCCATGATGCCGTCCTCGACCATCTCCCGGCCACCGCCGCCGCCCTCCTCGGCGGGCTGGAAGATCACCGCCACGGTACCGTCGAAGTTGCGCGTCTCGGCGAGATACTTCGCGGCACCCAGCAGCATCGCGGTATGCCCGTCATGGCCGCAGGCATGCATCGCGCCAAGGGTCTTGGA
>CAZUVG010000158.1:0-6748 GCA_964623765.1 uncultured Roseicyclus sp. | reverse complement strand
TTCGAGCATGTCAGCAAGAAGGCGACCGACAAGGCGCTGGCCACCGCAGCCAAGATGCTGAACCTCGACGAGGGCGACGAGGTGCTGGCGCGCATCGGCTCGGCCGAGTTGTCGGCCCGCGCCGTCGTCGCCGCGCTCTATCCCGAACTCGTGCAGGGCCGCGAGGAGGGTGAGGTGGAAGAGAGGCGCGCCGTCATCGGCCTTCCGCCCGGCGCCCCGACGCGGCGCGCGCAGTGCTGCCAGGCCGTGCCGGGCGAGCGTATCGTCGGCATCACCTACCCCGGGAAGGGCCCGGTCGTGCATGCCATCGACTGCGAGGCGCTCGCCGAGTTCGACAAGGCGCCCGAGCGCTGGATCGACCTGCACTGGACGGACGGGCGACACGCACCCGTCCATAACGTCACGATCGACGTGACCATGTCGAACGAAAAAGGCGTGCTGGGGCGGATCTGCACATTGATCGGGGAACAGAACGCCAATATCTCCGATCTGCATTTCATCGACCGGAAGCCGGACTTCTACCGGCTGCTGATCGACGTGGACGTGCGCGACGCGGAGCATCTGCATTCGGTGACCATGGCGGTGGAGGCCGACAGCGACGTGGCCGCCGTGCAGAGGTTTCGCAATCTGGACAGGCGGCCCTGACGGGCGCCGGTCTCCGGTCTGTCGGGGCCTTCCCGGGGCCGTGCAGGGGAAAGGCAGATCGTGGTCTTCAAGCGGCGGGACCAGCGACCCTGGCTTCGGATCGTGGCCGAGACGCTCTGGCCGCGCGGGGGCTGGTCGCGCGCCTTCCAGTATGTCCAGTACCGTCTGCGCCGCCTGCCCGGCACGCCCGAACAGATCGCGCGCGGCATCTTCGCCGGCGCCTTCGTGGTGTTCTCGCCGCTCTTCGGGCTGCATTTCTTCATCGCGGTGATCCTGGCGAAGCTCATGCGCGGCTCCGTGATCGCGTCGCTACTCGCCACCTTCATCGGCAATCCCCTGACCTACGTGCCGATCGCCGTCATTTCGCTGCAGACCGGGCACTTCCTGCTCGGCACTTCGCCGCGGGGGGAGGTCGACGCATCCGTGCTGGCCAAGGTCGGGAATGCGGGGAGCGACCTGTGGCACAACTTCGTCGCGATTTTCACGCCGGCCAAGGCCGACTGGAGCGAACTCGCGATCTTCTACGGCGACGTCTTCTTCCCCTGGCTTGTCGGGGGGATCATACCGGGCCTCGTCTGCGGCACGGTCTGCTACTACCTCAGCGTGCCGGTGATCCGCGCCTACCAGAAGCGGCGGGCGGCGAAGCTGCGCAAGAAGATGGACAAGCTGGCCCGGCAGGCGGGCGCGGCCGACTGACAGGACAGGGATCGGAGGGGACATGGCGGACCGGCTCAGGCTTGGCGTGAACATAGACCACGTGGCAACGCTCAGGAACGCGCGGGGCGGGGTTCTGCCTGAACCGGTCCGCGCCGCGCTGGTAGCGCAGGCGGCGGGCGCGGACGGGATCACCGCGCATCTGCGGGAGGACCGCCGCCACGTCCGCGATAACGACATCGCCGCGCTGATGCAGGCGATAGAGGTGCCGCTGAACTTCGAGATGGCAGCGACGGAGGAAATGCAGGCGATCGCGCTCCGCCACCGCCCCCACGCCGCATGCATCGTGCCCGAGCGCCGGGAGGAGCGGACGACGGAGGGCGGCTTGGAAGTGGCAGGCGACCAAGACCGGCTCGGCAGGTTCATAGCGCCGCTGAAGGAGGCGGGCATCCGCGTCTCGCTGTTCATCGCGGCCGATCCTGCGCAGATCGAGGCGGCCCATGCCATCGGCGCCCCCGTGGTGGAACTTCACACCGGGGCCTATTGCGACCACCACGCCGAGGGTGACATGGCTGCCCGCGACGCCGAGCTTGCCCGCCTGACCGACGGGGCGAAGCGGGCCGCCGATCTGGGGATCGAGGTGCACATGGGTCACGGGCTGACCTACGACACCGTGGGCCCGGTGGCCGCCATGCCCGAGGTGCGCGAACTCAACATCGGGCATTTCCTCGTGGGGGAGGCGCTCTTCGTCGGGCTGCCCGAGGCGATCGGCACGATGCGCCGCGCGATGGACGCCGCCCGCGGCTGACCGTCCCGTGACCCGAGCGACGCTGGGTCACAGGGCGGGACGTTGCGGCCCGCGGGCGGATCGTGGAACTTCGGCCGCGTCGATCCGCCACCCGGAGGTCCGCTTGTCCCTGCATGCACCTGCCGCGCCCACGTCTCGCCGACCCGACCGGATGCGGGCGGGAGCCTCGGCGAGATGATCCTCGGCATCGGTACCGACCTTGCCAACATCGAGCGCATCCAGAGCGCGCTCGACCGCTTCGGCGACCGTTTCCGGGCGCGGGTCTTCACCGATACCGAGCGGGCGCGGGCCGAGAGGATGCGGGAACCGGCGGCGACCTACGCCAAGCGCTGGGCGGCGAAGGAGGCCTGTTCCAAGGCGCTTGGCACCGGCCTGCGCATGGGCATCGCGTGGAAGGACATGGCGGTGGCGAACCTGCCGACCGGCCAGCCCGTGATGGAGGTCACCGGCTGGGCGCGCGAGCGGCTCGCCGAAATGACGCCCGTGGGACACACGGCGACGATCCACGTCAGCCTGACCGACGACCACCCCTGGGCGCAGGCCTTCGTCGTGATCGAGGCGCTTCCGGATCCGGATGCCACCCCGCTTGCCACGACCCTGCCGACGCGACGCAGGCCCGGCTGAGGTTCGCTTGACACCGGGGGGGCCCGGGCCCATGAACCCCGGGCGCGCGGGCGGCGCGAGGGGCAGGCAGAAGGCGGGACCACATGGCAGCCAAGGCCAAGAAGGAGGGCGTCTGGGAGACGGTCAAGACCGTCGTCTACGCGCTCCTGATCGCGGGCATCTTCCGGACGCTCTTCTTCCAGCCGTTCTGGATTCCCTCGGGCTCGATGAAGGACACGCTGCTGATCGGCGACTTCCTGTTCGTCAACAAGATGGCCTACGGCTACTCGCAGCATTCCTGCCCCTTCTCCATGTGCCCCCTCGAGGGCCGCATCTTCGGCTCGCTGCCCGAGCGCGGCGACGTCGTGGTCTTCCGCCACCCGGTGAACGGCCAGGACTTCATCAAGCGGGTCGTGGGCCTGCCAGGCGACCGCGTGCAGATGCGGGGCGGCGTCCTCTACCTGAATGGCGAGCCGGTGGAACGCGCGCCCGAGGAGCCCTTCGTCGAGATCTACGAGCGGCAGGGCCCGGTCAGCCACCTGCCGCGCTGCTCCAACGCGCCCGTGGGCGAGGGCGGGGAGTGCCTGAAGGAGCGCTTCGCCGAGACGCTGCCGAACGGGGTGGAGCACTCGATCCTGAACATCGAGGACGGCAGCCGTGGCGACGACACGCCGGAATACACCGTGCCCGAGGACAGCGTCTTCGTGATGGGCGACAACCGCGACAACTCCGTCGATTCGCGTTTCCCTCAGTCGATCGGCGGCGTGGGCTTCGTGCCGGTGGAGAACCTGCTCGGCCGTGCCGACCGGGTGATCTTCTCCTCCGCGGGGCGGCGCATGGTCTACTTCTGGACGTGGCGCGCCGACCGCTTCTTCGAGCCCATCCGCTGAGGCCATGACGCTTTCACGGGAGATCGAGGCGTTCTGCGACCGGCTGGGATACCGGTTCGGCGATCCCGACCTCCTGCGGCGCGCGCTCACGCATTCCTCACTGTCCGCCCCGACGCGGGCGGACAACCAGCGGTTGGAATTCCTCGGCGACCGGGTGCTCGGCCTCGTCATGGCCGAGACGCTGCTCGCCCGCGACGAGGACGCCCGGGAGGGGACGCTCGCGCCACGTTTCAACGCCCTCGTGCGTAAGGAGACCTGCGCCGACGTGGCGCGGACCATCGACCTGGGCGCGGTCCTGCGGCTCGGGCGGTCCGAGACCACCACGGGAGGGCGGCGCAAGCAGGCGTTGCTGGGCGACGCGATGGAGGCGGTGATTGCCGCGGTCTATCTCGACGGCGGATTCGAGGCGGCGCGCGAGGTCGTGCTGCGGCTTTGGGGGGACCGGGTGGACCGGGTCGCCGAGGACGCGCGGGATGCCAAGACGGCGCTGCAGGAATTCGCCCAGGCGCGGGGGCAGGCGCCGCCGGTCTACGTCGAGGTGGCGCGCAGCGGCCCCGATCACGCGCCGGTCTTCACCGTGGAGGCGCGTATGGAGGACGGCGTCACGGCGCGGGCCGAGGCGCGCGCCAAGCGCCAGGCCGAGCAGGCGGCGGCACGGATACTGCTGGAGCGGCTCGACGCTTCTTGAGGGCGCGCGCGGCGCGCGATGTCAGCGTTTTGGTTGGATACCGTCGGCGGCGCATTCGGAGAAAGACGAAGATGCCTGACGAAGGCTGCCCCCCGACGATCCTGATGGTCCTTGCCCATCCCGAGCGCCGGTCCTTCTGCGGTACCTGGGCCGAGGCGAGCGCGCGGGCGGCGCAGGATGACGGGGCGGAGGTCCTCTGGTCCGACCTTTACGGCATGGGCTTCGACCCGGCGGAGGGGCCGCGTCACCTCGCGGGCGGAGCGGAGCGGTTCGACGTCCTGAAGGCGCAGGAGGCCGCCGCGGCCGGGGGGCTTCCCGCGGATGTCGCGGGTGAGGTGGAGAAACTGCGACGGGCCACTGCCGTGATCTTCCACTTCCCGCTCTGGTGGTTCGGCCCGCCCGCGATGCTGAAGGGCTGGTGCGACCGCTGCCTGCCGCATGGCACGCTGCACGACGTGGATCATCGGTTCGACAGTGGCCTGCTGTGTGGGAAGCGGGCGTTGTTCTGCGTCACGACTGGCTCGCGCGACTCGGAGAGCGGTCCCGATGGCAGGGAGGGCGAGACGCGCCTCCTCCTTTGGCCGCTCGCCTACACCCTGCGCTACTGCGGGATGGACGTGGCCGAGCCGGTTCTCGTCCATGGTGTGCATGGCTACCATCGGGGCAGCCGCAAGGCGGAGCTGGAGGCGCGGCTCGCGCGTGTCCTCTCGGCGCAGGCGGAGGTGGTTTCAGGGCTGGAGGCTCGCCGCCTGATGCCGTTCAACGCCGACAGGGATTTCGACGACGAAGGGCGGCTCAGGCCGGAGGCGCCGAGCTACTGGCCCTTCATCCGGCACCCGAGCTAGAGGCCGGTCGCCTCGTCGAGACCGAGCATGACGTTGAGGTTCTGCACAGCGGCCCCCGAGGCACCCTTGCCGAGGTTGTCGAGGACCGCGATCAACACCGTGGCGCCTGTTCCGGGATCGCCGTCCACGGTCAGCTGCATCCGGTTGGTGCCGTTCAGCCTCTGCGGATCGATGCGATCGCCCATCTCCTCGCGCTCCACGACCTCGACGAAGCGCGCGCCCGCGTAATGCGCCCCGAGCGCATCCAGCGCCGCGGCGGGACCGCCGGAGGCGAGATGCAGCGGCACCTGAACGACCATGCCTTGAGCGAACTGGCCCACCTGGGGCACGAAGATCGGCTTCCGGGTCAGGCCGGAACGGGCGACGATCTCGGGCAGGTGCTTGTGCGTCTGGCCCGTGGCGTAGACGAAGCCGCCCTTCACCGCGCCGCCCTCGAACTCGGCGATGAGCGACTTGCCCCCGCCGCTGTAGCCGGAAATGGCGTTGATCGTGACCGGATGGTCCGGCGCGATGATGCCCGCCGCGACCAGCGGCCGGATCAGCGCGATGGCCCCGGTGGAGTAGCAGCCGGGGTTGGAGACGTGTTTCGCCCCGGCAATGCGCGCGCGCTGCTCCCCGTCCATCTCGGGAAAGCCGAAGGCCCAGTCGGGGTCCGTCCGGTGCGCAGTCGAGGCGTCGATGACCCGCACAGGCATGTCGCGCAGGTCCGGCGCGATCTCGTGCACGGCGGCATCCGGCAGGCAGAGGATGGCCAAGTCCGCCTCGCCGAAGGCGCCGATCCGCGCCAGCCGCGACTTCCGGCTCTCGTCGGGGAGCGAGACGAGGTTGATGTCCGGACGGCTCTCGAGGCGCGCGCGGATCTGCAGACCCGTCGTTCCAGCCTCGCCGTCGATGAACACCTTCGCCGTCATGGTTCCGTTCCTCTGCAGGGGACGCGTTCCATTAGACGCGGCGGGCGGCCGGTGCAACTCTCCCGTGTGGCCAACGGCGGCGGGATCGGCTAAGCGGACAGACCAGATCTCTCGCGAAAGTTCCGTCCCCATGACAACCCGTGCCGGTTTCGTCGCCCTGATCGGAGAGCCCAACGCGGGCAAGTCGACGCTCCTGAACCGCATGGTTGGCGCGAAGGTCTCCATCGTCACGCACAAGGTCCAGACGACGCGAACCCGCATCCGTGGCGTCGCCATGGAGGGCGCGGCGCAACTGGTCTTCGTGGACACGCCCGGCCTCTTCCCACCGCGGCGCAGGCTCGACCGGGCGATGGTGGCTGCCGCCTGGGGCGGTGCGGCGGATGCGGACGTGGTCGTGCTGCTGATCGAGGCGCACCGGGGCCTGACCGATGGCGTGCGGGAGATCCTCGATGCGCTCGGCGAGAAGGCGCGGGGACGGCGCGTCGCGCTCGCCATCAACAAGATCGACCGGGTGGAGGCGCCGAGGCTTCTGAAGCTGACGGAAGAGATGAACGCGGCCTATCCGTTCGAGCGGACCTTCATGATCTCGGCCGAGAAGGGCTACGGCGTGGACGACTTGCGCGACTGGCTGGCCGAGGCGATGCCGGAGGGTCCGTGGCTCTACCCCGAGGACCAGATCGCCGACCTGCCGATGCGCATGATCG
>CAZUVG010000157.1:222-6752 GCA_964623765.1 uncultured Roseicyclus sp. | reverse complement strand
ATGGCTGCGGTCACGGCGACGCTGATCAGCGTCAACTGGGGCACCTACGTCTGGTCGATCGCGAACGAACGCGCGCTCGAGGCGGCGCTCGGCTACTATGCCAACCCGCTCTTCTCGATCCTTCTCGGCGCCGTGGTGCTGCGCGAGCGCCTGAGCAAGGCGCAGTGGGCGGCCGTCGGCCTCGCAGGGCTCGCCGTGGCGATCCTGACCGTCTCGGCCGGCGTCGTGCCGTGGGTGGCACTGGTGCTGATGACGTCCTTCGGCTTCTACGGCTACCTTCGCAAGACGCTGCCCATCGGCCCGAGCCAGGGCTTCCTGCTGGAAGTGCTGCTGATCTCGCCCCTCGCGCTTGCCTACATCCTGTGGCTGGGGCCCGAGGGGCATTTCCTCGCCACCGGCGCCTTCGACACCGCGATGCTTGCGGGTTGCGGGATCGTGACGGCGGTGCCGCTCATCCTCTATGCCAACGGGGCGAAGGGGCTGAAGCTCGCGACCATCGGCATCCTGCAGTACATCGCGCCCACGCTGATCCTGCTGGTGGCGGTCTTCGTCTTCGGCGAGCCCTTCGGCCCGGCGCGGGCGGTCGCCTTCCCGCTGATCTGGGCCGCGCTCGTGATCTATACCGTCTCGATGGTGCGCGAGGCCCGCGCCGCGCGGGCGGCCTAGGGCGCGGAGTGCCGCCCGCCGCCCACGGGCGCGGCGACGCCGGTGGTCCCCGGCGCGCTGGTCGGCATCCCGTTCAGCACGCGCGCGCCGAGGAAGGCGAAGGCCTGCGCCTCGAGGAAGTCTCCGTCGAGCCCCACCGTCTCGACCGCGTGGACCGGGCAGCCGAGCGCGGCCCGGAGCCCCGCCATCATCGCCGCGTTCTTCCGCCCGCCACCGGTGACAAGCACCTGCCCCGGCGCCTCCGGCAGGTGCGTCATGCCGCGCGCCACCGAGGCCACGGCGACAGCGGTCAGCGTCGCCACGGCGTCGGCATCGGGCAGCGGGGCGAGCACGTCGAAGAGGCCGGCGAAGGCGTCACGGTCGAGCGACTTGGGCGGCGTCGTGGCAAAGTAGCGCGCGCCCATCGCGGCCTCCACGATGTCGCGGGCCACCCGGCCCTTCCGCGCCATCGCCCCATCCTCGTCGCAGGCCCCGAGGCCGCGCGCGCGCATCACGTCGTCGATGGGCGCGTTTGCGGGACCCGTGTCGAAGGCGAGGCAGGCCCCCGGCGCTGCCGGTCCCGCGGCGCCCGGGTCGCACCACGTGAGGTTCCCCACGCCTCCGAGGTTGAGGAAGGCCAGTGGCCCACCCGCCCCGATCCATCGTGCGCAGGCCCAGTGGTAGAACGGCGCCAGCGGCGCGCCCTGCCCGCCCATCTCCATGTCGGCCGTGCGGAAATCCCAGACCACCGACCGCCCCGCGGCCTTCGCCAGACGCGCCCCGTCGCCCGCCTGGTGCGTGCGGCGCCCCTCGGGATCATGCGCCAGCGTCTGGCCGTGAAACCCCACGGCGTCGATCTCCCCGAGCCCGTCGAGGATCGTCTCGTGCGCCGCCTCCACCACGCGCGCCGCGGCCTCGGCCGCGGCGTCGCCGGGCCATGTGCCGAGGGCTGCGCGGATCGTCTCCCGCTCCGCCTCCGAGTAGGGGCGGTAGCGGGTTTCGCCCATGTCGAGGATCGCGCGGCCGTCCGTCTCCAGCACCGCCAGGTCGACCCCGTCGAGCGAGGTTCCCGACATGCAGCCCGCGATCCGGAACCGCCGCGCACCCTCCTGCCCCTTTCCCTTCATCGCCCTGCCCGCTATGACGCCGCCGAGCACAGAATGGACGCGCCGCCCATGACCTACCAGCCCAAATCCGAGTTCCTCCGCATCGTGGTCGAGCGCGGCTTCCTCGCCGACTGCTCCGACCTCCAGGGCCTCGACGAGCGGCTCCTGGCGGGACCGGTGACGGCCTATATCGGCTACGACGCCACGGCGAAATCGCTCCATGTGGGCCACCTGCTGAACATCATGCTCCTGCGCTGGTTCCAGAAGACCGGGAACCGCCCGATCACGCTGATGGGCGGGGGCACGACGAAGGTCGGCGACCCCTCCTTCCGCGCCGACGAGCGGCCGCTCCTGACCGCGGAGGCGATCGACACCAATATCGACAGCCTCAAGGAGGTCTTTGCCAAGTATCTAGCCTATGGCTCGGGCGAGACGGCGGCGGTGATGCTCAACAACGCCGAGTGGCTCGACGGGCTGAACTACCTCGACTTCCTGCGCGACATCGGGCGGCACTTCTCGGTCAACCGGATGCTGTCCTTCGAGAGCGTGAAGTCGCGCCTCGACCGGGAGCAGTCGCTGTCGTTCCTCGAGTTCAACTACATGATCCTGCAGGCCTACGACTTCCTCGAACTCTACCGGCGCGAGGGGTGTCTGCTGCAGATGGGCGGCTCGGACCAATGGGGGAACATCCTCAACGGCGTGGACCTCGCCCGAAGGGTGGACGATGCCGAACTCTTCGCGCTGACGACGCCGCTTCTGACCACGTCGGACGGCAAGAAGATGGGCAAGACGGCCCAGGGCGCGACGTGGCTCAACGCCGATCTGCTGTCGCCCTACGAGTTCTGGCAGTTCTGGCGCAACGCGACCGACGCGGACGTGGGCCGGTTCCTGAAGCTCTACACCGAGCTTCCGGTCGGGGAATGCGAACGGCTCGGCGCGCTCGGCGGATCGGAGATCAACGAGGCGAAGATCGTGCTGGCCAACGAGGTCACGGCGCTCTGCCACGGACGCGCGGCGGCGGAGGCGGCGGAAGCCACGGCGCGCGAGGTGTTCGAGCGGGGCGGCGCGGGCGAGGACCTGCCGACGCTTGCGCTCAGCCCCGCGGAGGTCGGCGACGGCATCTCCGTCGTGCAGCTCATCACCCGCTCGGGCCTCGCGAAGTCCGGCAAGGAGGCCAAGCGCCTGATCGCCGAGGGCGGCGCGCGGATGAACGACGTGGCGCTGACCGATGCCGGGCTGGTCGTCGGACCCGCCGAGATGGCCGAGCCGATCAAGCTCAGCGCCGGGCGCAAGCGCCATGCGCTCGTCGTGCTCAAGGACGGCGTCGCGCAGGGTTAACCGCGCCTTCAGCAAGGCTCGGCAGGATGGGCGGCATGTCCGCCGCCCTGCCCTGTCCCACGCCCACGGCCCTGTCGCAGGCCCCGGCCTTCGCCGGAGCACTCCGCCTGCTCGGGGCCGAGGTGCGGCCGCTTGGTCCGCTGGGCGGCTGCGGCCACGCGGTAACCCGGCGGCTGCCTTTGCTCGGGGTCACCGCCACGATCGATCGCGGCGCCGTAGGCATGCGCCCCGCTGCGGCTGCGGCGCTCCGCCGCGCGCTCGGCGCCCGCCGTCTCGTCGTCCTTGCCGAGACGGCGGCGGATGCCGCGGCGCTGCGACAGGCGGGCTTCCGCCGTGCCGGTGCACCCAGCGGCATCGTGGAACTTGCGCTCGGCCCGGCCGAGGCCATGGCGGCAGCGCTGGCACCGGACTGGCACGACCTGCTGCGGGACGCGCTGGCGGCGGGCCTCGTGCCGCGCCGAACACCCCTTCCCGCCGACCCGGACCACTGGATCTTCGGGGCGCCCCTGCGCGCCGGATGCTCCCCGGCAAGCCTGCCCCTGACGCCGAGGCTCGTCGCGGCGTTCTGCGCACAGGACCCCGGCGCGGGGCAGCTTGTCACCGTTGCCCGCGACGGGCAGCCCGTCGCGGCGATGCTGTTCGCGCGTCACGGGGCCGCCGCAACCCGGCTCGCCAGCTGGGTCTCGGCGAGGGGGCGGCGCCTCGGGGCAGGCCACCTCTGCCTCTGGCGGGCGATGGTGGAACTGCGGGAACTGGGCGTGGCGACAGTCGAACTCGGCAACGTCGCCCGGTGGCGTCGTGGACCTTCGCGCTTCCTCGCCGGTGCGGGCGGAACGACACGGTGGCTGGGGGGCAGCTGGCTTGACGCCGACCGGGTGCAGCCACGGCAGCGCCGCTGCGTCGGGACGCCCGGCTTGTGGCCGGGTGTGCTAGCCGGGCCCCGGGAAAGCCCGGCGTGCGGAGCGGCGGGAGGCAAGGCGGACGGCTCGGCGGGCCGGCCGCGACGACTGCTCGCTGCACCATGCCGGATCGCGAGGCGCCGCGATCCAGGATGCGGCATCCGTCCCCCGGATGGAGGAAAGCGCCGTTCCGCGCAGTCGGCGGCTGCATCACGTAGCGACTGGACATGATAGCGGAGGAGGTAACGACGCCCGGGCGGTCCCATGCGCCTGAATCCGAAACGAGCGCCTTTTGCCGTCAGCATGGCCTTGCTCCGCCCTGGCACGCTCGACGAGGCGAAGGTGCAGCGGACGAGGTCCGGAGAGCGTTCGGGGCCCGTTCCCGCGCCCTCGGCCTCGTGCCGGGTCTTCGCGCCGTGGGCTGTCGGCTTTCCGTCACGCCCCCGGTGGCAGGGCCGCCGCGACCGGCCTGCCCGGGTTATGTCACCGTTCCAGACGCGGCGGGCCCGGAACCGAGGCAGCGGCCGCAGGTTCGGCCGCTCAGCCGGTCGCGCCCGCATGCGCCGGAGCGGCGCCAAGGCTGCGCAGAAGCCGGGCGCGACCGGGCGGCACCGCGCCCACCTCGAGCCCGGTGAAGACGTGGAGCGTGCCGAGGTCCCGGTCGATCACCGCGTGATCCGAAACCCATCCGCCCATCAGCAGGTAGGTGCGCAGGAGCGGCGGCATCGCCGCCGTCGCCCGCTTCACGTCCGGCTTGCGCCGCAGGACCGCGCCGAAGCGGAAGACCGACGGCGCCTTGACCCGCGGCAGCCAGCGCTTTGGCGCGAGGTGGCGCTGACGCAGCAGCGCGAAGGCGTCGTGGTAGTCCTGCGCCTCCGTCCCGTGAAAGGAGGAGCAGCCGAAGAGCATCTTGACACCCGCCTCGTCGACGTAGGCCGTCATCGCCGCCCAGGCGATCCGCAGGATATCGGCGTCGCACAGGCCCGGCCGGATGCAGAATCGCCCCATCTCGACCATCGGCGCATCGAATTCCTTGAGAGCGGACAGCTCGTAGAACTGCGCGGAGTAGCTGCGCTCGATCTCGGCGCCCGAACACAGGTGCAACATGCGGAAGCAGCAGACGAGGCTGCCGTCCCGCAGGTCCTCGACAAGGACGTGGGAGCACGCGCTGTCGAAGCTGTCCGCGTCGCTGGCATCGGCGTCGGCGCGGAAGGCAATCCCGCGCAGCGCCTGCGCGACCGCGAGATCGGCCGGCGTCGCCGCCAGCCGGGCGCGGTAGCATCCTCGCGTGAGCGTCTTCATCGCCGACACCTCCGCCCCGTCGGAAGACAGGATGGCACATCAGCGCAACTCTGACGCGACAGGTCCGGTTCCCGCGAAGGGTCCGGCCACCGGCCCATGTCAGTCTCCCAGCGCGCCGAGGTCGATGCGGCCGAAGTTGCGCGCAAGCTGCCGGAAGAAGCCGAGGTCGCGCACCGATGTCTCCGTGACACGGCGGGACAGCTGGACCACGCGCCCGTCCTCGAGGCCGAAACGCTCGATGTTGGTGACCACCCCTTCGCCGTCGAAGGAAATCGCGACCACGTCGCGCTCCACCACCTGCGGGGCCTGGTAGGCGAAGTTGCGCACGCGGTAGGCGGAGTAGATCCAGGCCTCGTCCCGCAGGACGCCCGATGCCGCGGGCCGGCCGATCGTCTCCTCGACCGTTCCGCGCGTGTCCACGCCGACGATGATCTGGGCGAGCTCCTCCTCGGGCGGGACGAAACCGTGGTTGTCGATCGTCGCCGCGCAGGCGGCCAGCCCAACGGCCATGAAAGCGGCCAGTGCCAGGCGCCGGGCGCCGCGGAACAGGCGGGAAGGATCGGCGTTCGTCATGCTCAATTCGCCTCTGGCCGTCGTCCGGCGCACCTGCCGCGGAGCCGTCGCCCCGGCTTGCACGGTGCCGCCCGGTTTCGTATCCGCTTAGACCAAGCCGCGGGCCGGGGCAAGTTCACCGGCCCGCTCCACGACCCGCCGCGCGGCCGCGGCGCGGTCCAGCGAGGGAGATCGCGATGCCACCGACATCACGCCCCGGACCCGGGGAAGACGCCGAGACGGTGGTGGAACTCGTCCGGCTGCCGCGAACCGAGCGCGCCTTCGCCCTCGCGCCCGGTGCCGAGGACCGACAGGAGCTGGCCGACGCCCTCGGGATCGAGGCGATCCGAAAGCTCCGCTTCGAGGGGCGACTCCTGCCGGTCGGCGCGCGGGACTGGCGGCTGGAGGCGACGCTCGGCGCGACGGCAGTGCAGGCCTGCGTGTTGACGCTGGCGCCGGTGACGACCCGCATCGATAGGGACGTGGTGCGCAACTACCTCGCCGACTACGCCGAACCCGACGCGGAGGAGGCCGAGATGCCCGGGGACGAGACGCAGGAGGCCCTGCCAGACCGGCTCGCCCTGCAGGGCGTGATGCAGGAGGCCCTCGCGCTCGCGCTGCCCGACTACCCGCGCGCCGAGGGTGCGGGGCTGTCCGAGACGATCTTCGCCGGGCCCGGCGTGCAGCC
>CAZUVG010000157.1:0-212 GCA_964623765.1 uncultured Roseicyclus sp. | reverse complement strand
GCTCGCGGCCCTGCGCGAGCGGATGCGCGAGAGCGGTGAAGACGAGGGCGCAACCGGCGAGGACCCTGCCGGGGGCGACGAAGAGACACCGTCCCCGGGGCGTCGGAACGACGGTTCGGAGGGCTGACGGAGCGCTGATCCGACCGCCCTGAATAGGGCTTGCGCCGCTGGCAAAACGGAGTATGTTCCCGGCCTCATTCGCCCCGGACGGG
>CAZUVG010000156.1:0-6807 GCA_964623765.1 uncultured Roseicyclus sp. | reverse complement strand
GTGGACGAGCACCAGTGGTATCTCGGCACCGCCGACGCGGTGACGCAGAACATCGACATCGTGGACAGCTACGAGGTCGACTACGTCCTGATCCTCGCGGGCGACCACGTCTACAAGATGGATTACGAGCAGATGATCCGCCAGCACGTCGACAGCGGGGCGGACGTCACCGTGGGCTGCCTGACCGTTCCGCGCGAGGAGGCCACGGCCTTCGGCGTGATGGCCGTGGATGCGCGCGACCGGATCACGAGCTTCCTGGAAAAGCCCGCGAAGCCTCCCGGAACGCCGGACGATCCCGGCGTCGCGCTTGCCTCCATGGGCATCTACGTCTTCTCGTGGCCCTTCCTGCGCGATCTGCTTGTGCGCGATGCCGAGGACCCGAACTCCAGCCACGACTTCGGCAAGGACATCATTCCGGACATCGTGAAGAACGGCACCGCGATGGCCCACCGCTTCACCGAGAGCTGCGTCAGGAGCGCGGCGGAGGCGTCGGCCTACTGGCGCGACGTGGGTACGGTGGATGCCTTCTGGAAGGCGAACGTGGATCTGACGGACTTCAGCCCGGGGCTCGATCTATGGGACAAGGACTGGCCCATCTGGACCTATTCCGAGAGTGTCCCGCCCGCGAAGTTCATCCACGACGAGGAGCGTCGCCGCGGCTCGGCCGTGAGTTCCCTCGTCTCGGGCGGCTGCATCGTTTCGGGCACCGAGATCCGGCAATCGCTCCTCTTCACGATGGTGCATACCAACAGCTACGCGAGCCTCGACCAGGCCGTCGTGCTGCCCTACGCCAACGTCGCCCGACACGCGCGGCTGACGAAGGTGGTGATCGACCGCGGCGTGCACGTCCCCGAGGGCCTCGTCGTGGGCGAGGACCCCGAGGAGGACGCGCGCTGGTTCCGCGTGACCGAGGGCGGCGTGACGCTGATCACCCAGCCGATGCTCGACCGAAGGGCGGCGGCCCTCTGATGCGCGTCCTTTCCGTCGCCTCGGAATGCGTCCCATTTGTGAAGACCGGCGGGCTTGCTGACGTCGTGGGCGCGCTGCCGCGCGTCATGGGCGGGCAGGGCGTGGACATGCGCGTCCTCCTGCCCGGTTACCCGGGCGTCATGCAGGCCATCGCGAGCCAGGGCGGCGCGGTGGTAATGGAGGACGAGAGCCTCTTCGGCGGGCCGGGCCGCGTGGTGCGCGCCCGCGCCCGCGAGGTGGAGTTGCTCGTGCTCGACGCGCCGCATCTCTACATGCGCGACGGCACGCCCTACCTCGCGCCCGGAGGCGATGACTGGGAGGACAATCCCGAACGCTTCGCCGCGCTGTCGTGGATGGCTGCCCGGATCGGGACGGAGGGCGCGGCCGGTTGGTGCCCCGACCTGTTGCAGTGCCATGACTGGCAGGCGGGGCTCGCGCCCTACTACCTCGCCAGGCGCGGCGGCGGCCCGGCCTGCGTGATGACGGTCCACAACATCGCCTTCCATGGCTCTGCGCCGGCCGATAAGATCGCCGCCCTTCGTCTCGACCCGGCGGACTTCCATCCCGGGGGCTACGAGTTCCACGGCCGGATCGACGCGCTCAAGGCCGGGCTCGTCTGGTCGGACCGCATCACCACCGTCTCGC
The DNA here is from genome assembly GCA_964623765.1 of uncultured Roseicyclus sp. Classification (GTDB taxonomy): domain Bacteria; phylum Pseudomonadota; class Alphaproteobacteria; order Rhodobacterales; family Rhodobacteraceae; genus Roseibacterium. The sequence goes on along the minus strand of CAZUVG010000156.1, from coordinate 5,193 downwards.
CCACCTACGCGCGCGAACTGACGCGGCCGGAGTTCGGCGCGGGCCTCGACGGCGTCATCCGGGCCCGGGCGGAGCATCTGTCGGGCATCCTGAACGGGATCGACGCGGAGGACTGGAACCCCGCGACGGACCCGGTGATCGCCGCGCGCTACCGCAGCCCGCGCGGCAAGGCAAAGAACCGCGCCGCGATCCGCGAGGAGTTCGGCCTGCCGAAGGCCGCGGGCCCGCTCTGCACGGTGGTCTCGCGGTTGACCTGGCAGAAGGGGCTCGACCTTCTCCTGGAGGCGTTGCCGGCGCTCCTCGAACACGACGGGCAACTCGTCCTCCTGGGCACGGGAGAGACGGCGATGGAGGAAGCCTTCCGCGCGGCGGCGGCGGAGCATCGGGGCGTCGCGGTCCATATCGGCTACGACGAGGCGATGGCGCACCGCCTGATCGCGGGCGCCGACGCGCTGGTCATGCCGTCCCGTTTCGAGCCCTGCGGGCTGACGCAGCTCTATGCCCTGCGTTACGGGACGATTCCGCTCGTGGCGCTGACCGGCGGGCTGGCCGACACGATCATCCCGGCCAATCCTGCCGCGCTGTCGGCCGGGGCGGCGACAGGGGTGCAGGTCCATCCGCTGTCGGCCGAGACCCTCAAGCTTGCCCTCATAGATCTCTGCGCGCTCCACGCCGACCGCGGGACATGGGCGCGGATGCAGGGCAACGCCATGGCCCAGCCCGTGGGCTGGGAGACGTCGGCCGCGGCATATGCCCGGCTCTACCGTGAGGTGCTCGAGGAAACATGAGGCGCAGCCTGACCATGCAGGAGGGGCGGGCGGCCCCCCTCGGCGCGACGTTCAACGGAGAGGGCGTGAACTTCGCGGTCTTCTCCGAGCATGCGACGAAGATCACCGTCTGTCTGTTCTCCGAGGATGGCGTGACGGAGACCCATCGCCTCGACCTGCCCGAATGCGACGGGCACGTCTGGCACGGCTACGTCTCGGGCCTGCGCCCCGGGCAGCTCTACGGTTTGCGCGCTGACGGACCCTATGCGCCGCATCACGGGCACCGGTTCAACTACAACAAGCTTCTCCTCGACCCCTACGCCAAGCGGCTGACGGGCCACCTGCGCTGGCACGACGCGCTCATGGGCTACACGATCGGCGATCCGAGGGGCGATCTCTCCTTCGACCGCCGCGACAGCGCACCCCACATGCCGCGCTGCGTGGTGGAGGATCCTTCCTTCAGCTGGGGCCGCCGCCGCCCGCGCACCAAGGAAGCCGAGAGCATCATCTACGAGGCCCACGTGAAGGGCTTCACCCAGAAGTTCCCCGGCGCCGAGCATCCCGGCACATTCCTCGCCATGGGGTCGGACGCTGTGCTCGACTACCTCGTCGATCTCGGCATCACGGCGGTGGAGCTTCTGCCCGTCCACGCCTTCGTCAACGACCGCTTCCTCGTCGAACAGGGGCTGACGAACTACTGGGGCTACCAGACGATCGGCTTCTTCGCGCCCGACCCGCGGTATCTCCACAAGGGCGACATCGCGGAGTTCCAGTACATGGTCGCCCGTCTTCACGCCGCGGGCATCGAGGTGATCCTCGACGTGGTCTACAACCACACCTGCGAGGGGAGCGAGACCGGGCCGACGCTCAGCTTCCGTGGCCTCGACAACCTCAGCTACTACCGCCTCACGCCCGACCGGCGCGGCTACATCAACGACACCGGGACCGGCAACACGGTCAACGTCGACAACCCGATGGTCCTGAAGATGATCCTCGATTCCCTGCGCTACTGGGTCGAGGTGATGCATGTCGACGGCTTCCGCTTCGACCTCTGCGCGACGCTGGGGCGGACCTCGCGCGGGTTCGACAGGGGTGCGGCCTTCTTCGACGCGATCCGCGCCGACCCGGTCCTGTCGGGCGTGAAGCTGATCGCCGAGCCGTGGGACATCGGCCCCGGCGGCTACCAGCTGGGCGGCTTCCCGCCGCCCTTCCTCGAATGGAACGACAAGTTCCGCGACGGCGTGCGGCGCTACTGGCGCGGCGACGCGGGCCACATGCCGGTTCTGGCCGACAGGCTGTCCGGCTCGGCGCTTCAGTTCGACCATTCCGGGCGCCCGGCGACGACCTCGGTCAACCTGCTGACCGCGCATGACGGCTTTACACTGATGGATGTGGTCTCCTACCTCCACCGCCACAACGAGGCGAACGGCGAGAACAACCGCGACGGACACGGCGAGAACTTCTCGGACAACTTCGGCGTCGAGGGGCCGAGCGACGATCCCGACATCACGGCCGCCCGTGCGCTCAGGCGGCGGAACATGATGGCCACGCTCCTGTTGAGCCAGGGCACGCCCATGATCCTCGCCGGGGACGAAATCGGCAATACCCAGGGCGGCAACAACAACGCCTATTGCCAGGACAACGGAACGGGCTGGATCGACTGGGACGATGCCGACGAGGATTTCCGCGAGTTCACGCGCAGGCTTATCGCCTTCCGCAAGGCGCACCCGATCCTGCGGCAGAAGCGGTTCCTCCATTCCCGGGAACGCACGTTCGACGGGATGGAGGACCTGTTCTGGTGGCATCCCGAGGGGCGCCCCATGACGCAGGCCGACTGGGACGACCCCGAGAACCGCGTCCTGTGCGCCGAACTGCGCATGGCCTCGGGCACGCCGGTCTATGCCGAGCGGGAGGATGCGCTTTTCCTGATCTTCAATGCCGGGGAAAACGACGTGAAGGTCCAGCTCCCCAAGCCGCCGGACACCATGCGCTGGAACCTGCGGATCCGCAGTTGCACGGCGTGGTTCGGATCGGAACCCGCCAAGAGATCCACGACCCTTCCGGGGCCTTCCGTCGCGGTCTTCGAACTGGGGGGGAGTCATGGCTGATCCGCTGGACGAACTCGCCGCGCGCGCGGGTATCGTCGGTTCCTACACCGACCAGACCGGCCGGCGCAGGCGCACATCGCGCGAGACCAAGCGCGCGATCCTCGCCGCAATGCGCCTGCCCGCCGCGAGCGACGCCGAGGCGAGGGAGCGCCTCGCCGAACTAAACGCGGCCGAGGCCCGAAGAAAGGTGCCGAACTGGGCGGTCGGCGAGCCCGACGTGCCACTTCGCGGGCTCCTCGGCGCGGACGTCGCGTGGCGGCTCGAGCAGGAGGACGGCACTGCTGTCGAGGGCCGCGGTGACACGCTTCCGCCGCTTCCGCTGGGACTGCACAGCCTTCGCGTTGACGGCGGGGACGGCACGCTGATCGTCGCCCCGCGACGCCTGCCGCTGCCCGGGCGCGGCTGGGGCCTGATGCTGCCGCTCCATGCGCTGCGACCGCCGCAGACGGGCGGGCTTGCGGATTACGAGGACCTCGCCACGGTCGCCGAGGGGCTCGCGGGGGAGGGGGCGTGCTTTCTCGGGCTGAACCCGATTCATGCGGGATTCTTCGCCGATCCCGACGGCTTCAGCCCCTACACGCCGTCCCACCGCCGACGCCTCTCGGCCTTTCACGTGGCCGAGGGCGTTCCGCCCGTGCCCGATGGTCCGCTGGTCGACTACGCCACCGTCATTCCCCGCCGCCGCGCCGCGCTGGAGTCGGATTTCGCCCGCTTCCGCGAGGCGGGCGGCGATCCGGCCTTCGACGCCTTCCGCAAGGCCGAGGGCGAGGCGCTGGAACTCTTCGCCGTGCACCAGGCATTGTCGGATATCCACGGCGCCTACTGGACCGACTGGCCCGCAGCGCTGCAGGACCCGGCAAGCGATTCCGTGGCCGAGGCGCGGGCGAAGCTTGCCGACGAGGTCACCTTCCACGCGTGGCTCCAGTGGCGCGCGCGGGCGGGACTCGCCCATGCCAACGAGCGGGCCTGCGCCGCGGGCATGTCGCTTGGCCTTTACCTCGACCTCGCCGTTGGCACCCACCCGTCGGGCGCCGAGACATGGGAGGACCGCGACAGCTTCGCCTACGGTGCCTCCCTTGGCGCACCGCCAGATGCCTTCGCGGCCGACGGGCAGTCATGGGGCCTCGCGCCCTTCTGCCCGAGGGCGCTGCTCGATGCGGGTTTCCGTCCGCTGGCCGAGACGTTGCGCACGCAGATGTCGCTGTCGGGCGCCGTCCGGATCGACCATATCCTCGGCTTCGACCGAGCCTTCTGGGTGCCGGACGGGGGCGGCGAGGGCGCTTACGTGGACTTGCCGACCGAGGCGATGCTGGCCATCGTGCGGATGGAGGCCGCGCGCGCGGGCTGCGTCGTCGTCGGCGAGGATCTCGGCAACGTGCCCCGCGGCTTCCGCGCGACGCTCGACCGAACGGGTATCCTCGGATGCCGGCTGCAGATGTTCGAGCGCGAGCCGACGGAGGAACCCGCGTTCCGTCCGCCCGAAGACTACGACCGCCGCGCCATCGCGAGTTTCTCCTCCCACGACCTGCCCACGTGGAAGGGCTGGCGCAACGGCCACGAGATCGACCTGCGTCTTTCCCTCGGCCATATCGATGCGGATTTCGCCCGGACCGAACAGCATCGCCGCGAGGCGGAGGTCTCCGCCTTCGACGCGATGACGGCTGACGTGAGGCCGGACGGCGCCGACCCCGCATCGGCGGATGCGATGCACCACGCACTGGCGGCCACGGCGTCGGTTCTCGCCATGGTGCAGGTGGAATGCGCCCTCGGCCTCGAGGAACAGCCGAACCTGCCCGGAACCGTCCGGGAATATCCCAACTGGCGCCAGCGCCTGCCCGTGGCGCCGGCCGGGCTTGCCGCGCATCCGGGCATCGCCCGGGCCGCCGCGATCATGCGGCAGAGGCGCTGAGCCTCAGCGCCGCCGCGTGTAGACGAGCGCCATGGAATCCTTCAGCATGATCGGCCCGCCAGCATAGTCCGGACCGATCGACGGCGTCCGGAGTGCCAGCTCCCAGCCGCCGCCGCCGATCCCCGGCACGTTCATGGCCAGCGGGTCGAGGTCTTCGGTCGGCTTGCCCTCCATGTGCGCCACCGCGAAGACCTGCTCGCCGTCCGGTCCGTGACGCAGCGCGGTGAAGACGGTGCGGCCCGCGATGGGCTTGACGTAATCGAAGTGATCCTTCGGCCCGTAGTTTTCCCTGAGCCACGGCCGCGCGCGGCGGAAGTTGCGCGTCGCGAGGCAGAAGGCCAGCTGCTCGTCGTCGAGCGAGGGGAACGAGTTCGACACGTTGCAGTAATCGTGCATGTCGTCCATCCAG
>CAZUVG010000155.1:382-6827 GCA_964623765.1 uncultured Roseicyclus sp. | reverse complement strand
AAGAAGATCTCGGCCTGCGCGCGCGTGTTGTGGAAGATCAGCGTCGTGCGGTGCTTCTTCACCTCCTCCAGCACGCGCGGGATCGCGTAACGGCCCCCGCCGCCGGACCAGGGCGGCGGCTCGGGCGTCGTCAGCATGGAGATGTCGGGGTCGGGGCCGGGATCGGCCTCGAGGATGTCGCAGGTATCGGGGTGGCGTGCGAGCAGGCGCGCGATGGCCTGCGGGTCGTCCACCGTCGCCGACAGGCCGACGCGGCGCAGCCCCGGGGCCAACGCGGAGAGGCGGGAGAGCGCGAGCATCAACTGGTCGCCGCGCTTCGACTCGGCGAGCGCGTGGATCTCGTCCACGATGATGCGTTTCAGTCCAGCGAAGGTGCGGTGCGCGTCCTCGTAGGACGTGAGGAGCGCGAGACTTTCGGGCGTCGTCAGCAGTATGCCGGGCGGGTCGGCGCGCTGGCGTTTCTTGCGCGTGGCCGGGGTGTCGCCGGTGCGGTCCTCGACGCGGATGGGCAGGCCCATCTCGTCGATCGGGCCGGTGAGATTCCGGCGGATGTCGGCGGCGAGCGCCTTCAGCGGCGAGATGTAGAGCGTGTGGAGGCCCGCGTGCGTCCCGTCGGCCAGTTCGGCCAGCGTCGGCAGGAAGCCGGCCATGGTCTTGCCGCCGCCTGTGGGCGCGATCAGGAGCTGGCAGGGCCTGTCGGCGGCCTCCAGCATTGCGCGCTGGTGGGGGTGGATCGACCAGCCGCGGGCATCGAACCAGCGCGTGATCTGTGGGGGCAGGGCGGTCATGCGCCCGATATAGGGCAGGCCCCCGGCGCAGGCCACGCGGCGCGGATGCGCGGAGACTTTTGCAAAAGTCTCCGCCCGGGCGATGCCCGGGCGCGCGTCTTGCAAGACGCGCGGAGACTTTTCGAAAAGTCTCCCCGCCGCCGCCTTCAGTGGATGATCTTCTCCTCGCGGACGTAGAGGTTCTCCCATGCCCGGTCGATCAGGTCCGGGCGCAGCTGGTAGGGGATGCCCTCGAAGTCGCAGATCGCCTTGACCTGGTCGATCAGGAACGGCGCGTGGTAGTTCGCGTAGATGTTGTCCACGGCCGGATACTTCTTCTTCAGCAGGTGGATCAGCGCGTCCTCGTTGAGCGGCACGCCCTTCTTCCGCGCCACCATCGCGAAGATCTTGAGGAACTGGCTCTGGTTCGGCCCGTCGATCTTGACCTTGAAGAAGATCCGGCGGAGCGCGGCCTGGTCGAAGATCTCGTTGGGATGGAAGTTCGTCGAGAACACGACGAGCGTATCGAACGGCACCTCGAACTTCTCGCCCGATTGCAGCGCGAGGATGTCGTAGCCCGCCTCCATCGGCACGATCCAGCGGTTGATCAGCGCCTGCGGCGGCTCTTCCTGGCGGCCGAGGTCGTCGACGATGAAGACGCCGCCGGTGGACTTCAGCTGCAGCGAGGCCTGGTAGGTGCGGCTCACGGGGTTGTAGTTCAGGTCGAGCATCTTCAGCATCAACTCGCCCCCGGTCATCACCGTGGGACGCGTGCATAGCAGATAGCGCGTGTCGCAGCGCGCGCTCGACTTCCTGAGCGGGCTTGCGCTGCCGGCCGCACCGCCCTCGACCTTCGAGTGCACGATCGGGTCGTACATCGTGATCACCTGGCCCGAGTAGCTCAGCGCGTGGGGGATGTAGATGTGGTCGCCCATTGCCGCGCGGATGCCCTCGGCGATGGAGGACTTGCCGTTGCCGGGCGGGCCGTACATCAGGACCGACCGGCCGGAGGTCACGGCGGGCCCGAGCTGGTCGAGCATCCCCTCGGGCAGGATCAGGTGGCCCATCGACGCCTCAAGCGTCTCGCGCGTCAGGCGGACGTTCTTGATCGACTGCCGCTCCACCTGGATCTTGTAATCCTCGAGCGGCACGGGCATCGCGCCGTAGTATTCGGACTGGGACAGCGCGTCGAGCGCGCGGGCCTTGCCCGAGTCGGTCAGCTGGTAACCCATCTCGTTGCCGGAGGTCGCGTGCAGCGTGCCGGTGGCCTGCAGGAGGCCCATTTCGCGCAACATGTCGATCAGTTCCTGCGCGAGGGGCGTCGGCAGGCAGACGGCCTGCGCGATGTCGGTCGCGTTCTCGACGTTCTTGCGGAAGATCGTCTTGAGCAGGATGTCCCGCATCATCACGACGGTCAGGCCCGTGTCCGTCAGTTTGCGCAGCGGCGGCGGCGCGAAGCTCTCGGGAAGTCCGGCTTGGGTGTTCATGGCAGTCAGCATCCCCAGTCATGCGGGCGCGACCACGCGGCCCGTTTCATGCTCGGAGGAGAAAATGTCCGCGGAATCGGGCGAATTCACGGCAGGCGCGCGGAGAAACGCGGCCCCGGCGGTCGGATTTCAGAGGCCTGCGCCGAGCCCCATTGAAAGGTAGATCACCAGTGCGCCCGCGAGCGCCACGCCCATGGGGAAGAGCTTGCCCGCCTCCCACGACGCCCAGTCGGCCGTGGCGCGGCGCACTACCGGCACCCGGCCCGCGCCGCGATGGGCGATCCACGACCCGACAAGGACGAGCGAGAAGAGCATCAGGAAGAACAGGTAGTCGCCCGGTGCCACGAAAGGCGCCATGGCGGCGGCGAACTTGCTGTCGCCCGCGCCCGCGAGCCCGAGCGAGGTGACGACGAACCCCGCCACCAGCACGACGACCATCTGCAGCATCCGGACGCCGTAGGCCTCGAGCGGCAGGACGATCAACCCCAGCACCGCGAAGACCGCGAACAGCGCGAGCACCGCCACGTTCGGGATCCGCATCTCGCGCAGGTCGGTCAGCGCCACCCAGACGCAGATCGGCAGGGCGAGGGGCAGGAACCAGAGCGCTTGCTGGGCGGTGATCGCGAGGGTCATGGCGGGATCAGGCCTCCTGGTCGAGGGCGCGCATGGCGCGCACGGCGGCGTCGAAGTGCTGGGGATGGGTGTCGATGGCCTCGGACAGGAGGTTGCGGCCGGTGGCGACCTCGCCCTGCCTGATCGCGGCCAGTGCCGCGGTGTGCAGCAGTTGCGCGCGTTCGATCTGGGTCATCCGCACGAGCGGCATGGAATAGATGCCTTGCGCGGCCCGGGCCAGCACGAGGTTGTTCTTCGCGGTGAAGAGGTCGGGATCGTAGGAGATCGCCTCGAGGAACAGTTCCTCCGCGCCCTGGTGGTCGCCGCGCGTCAGCCGCGAGTAGCCCCAGTTGTTGAGAACGCCCGCGGGCCGCGTGGTGAGACCCGCGGCGGTCTCGTAGAAGCTCTCGGCGCGGTCCCATTCGCGGTTGCTGTCGGCCACCATCGCCTCGAGCCGGTAGCGCTCGTAGGTCTCCAGTGTCGGCGGGACCAGGTCGAGTTGCGCCTCGGCCGTGTCCCAGTCGCCGTTGCGGATCAGTGCGTCGGCGTAATCCAGCCGGTCTTCCTGCGTGCCGTCCGGCCCGCTCACGAGCTCGGCCCAGATCGGCAGCGCCTCGGCCGCGCGATTCGCGCGCACGAGGCTCTTGGCCAGCCCGCGCTTGAGGTCGGGGCGGTCGGGTTGTTCCTCCAGCGTGCGGCGGAAGTAGGACACCGCCTCGTCGGGGGAGGCTGCGCTCAGCATGACGTCGCTGAGATTGGTCTCGTCGATGACGTTGAGGGGGTCTAGGGCGCGATCGACGTCGGCGCCGAAGGTCTGGTCGCAGGCGGCGAGGCCTGAAACAGCCAGAAGCGCCGGAGCGAACCGGAGTGCACGGGACATGGTCTGCCTCATATCTGCTCGTCCGCTTTCACCCTGACCGTGCGAGGAGCTCGTAGACCCCGGGACCGCGGCGGATCAGGTCGAAGCGGAATTCGTTATTGTCCTCAACATACACCGCTTCCTCCTGTCGCGCGATAGCGAGCCGCAGGTTCTCGCGGATCGCGTCCGTTCGGCCACTGTCCAGCGCGAAGGCCTGCTGGAAGACGCGCCGCGCCTCGCCGTACTCGCCCCGCTCCATCAGCACGACACCGAGATTGTTGAGCGCCGGCACGAAGCGTTCGTCCTCGTCGAGCGCCTGTCTCAGGAGCGTCTCGGCCTGACCTATCCGCCCGAGCTTCAGGTTGGCCGAGCCCAGCGCCGAGAGCACATCGAGGTTCAGCCCCAGGCTTCCGGCCGCACGGTAGTAGGCGCGGAGCGCGAGTTCGTGTTCCCCGGCATCCATCAGCCTGTGGCCCACGATGAGCCCGTCGACGGAGGCCGCCTCCGGGTCGAGGCCCGGCGCGCCGGGATCGGTCGTGGCCAGGTCGCCCTCCGGCATGCAGGCTGCGGACAGGAGAAGTACGCACAGAAGTGCGGCGGGGCGGAAGCTGGCTGACGCATGCCTCATGGCACGGTGGGTCCCCTTGGGTGGACTGCTCGGGCGGGGCCGGTTTCTCCGGCCCTCGCACGCGGGGGTCTGCTGACGACAGACTAGCGCCAAACACCCGCCAAGTCTCCCCTCAGCCGCCGCCGAGCATCTGGGAGATGCCATAGACCGATGGGCCGATCAGGATGATCAGCAGCGGCGGGACGCAGAACATCATGGTGCCGAGCGTGAGCTTCGTCGGCAGCTTGTTGGCCTTCTCCTCGGCGCGCATGACGCGCTTGTCGCGCATCTCGTCGGCATAGACACGCAGCGCCTCGGCGATCGAGGTGCCGAAGGAGGCCGACTGGATCAGCGTCGTGACGAAGCTGTTGATGTCCTGCACGTCCACCCGTTCGCCCATGTCGCGCAGGACGCGCGTCTTGTCCTTGCCGGCCTTCATCTCGTAGGCGATGATCTGGAATTCCTCGGAGAGTGCCGGGTAGGCAGACTCGATCTCCTTGGCGACCCGGTTGATGGCCTGGTCGAGCGACTGGCCTGCCTCGACGCAGACGAGCATCAGGTCGAGCGTGTCCGGGAAGCCCTCGGTGATCTGCTCCTGGCGGACCTGCACACGGCGCTGCACCCAGTATTTCGGAAGGTAATAGCCGACGCAGCCTGGAAGGAGCACGGCAACGATGGAGGCCTGGGCCGAACCGCCGCCGGCGACGAGCAGGTAGATCCCGCCCAGCAGCAATCCGCCGATCCCGCCCACGAGTTGCAGGAAGTGGAAGATCTGCACCGCGCTTTTCGAGCGGTAGCCGGCCCGGATCATGGTGAGTTGCGCCGCCGACAGTTCGTCGAGGTCCTGCGGCTGCAGATACTGGGCGAAACGCTCCAGCCGCTGGTCCTTGCCGCCGACGCGCAGCGCGCGCGCCTTCTCCTGACGGCCCTTGTCCCGGGTGTCTTCCTTGAGGCGGCTGAAGGGGTCCTTGTTGGGCTTCAGCGCGGCCGGAAGGACGAGGATTATCAGCATCACCCCCAGAAGGCCCACGACGATCATCGGCGCGAGGTCGCCGAACTGCTCGGTCAGCCAGCTGTTGGCGAGGTCGAAATAGCTTCGGAGAAGTTCCATCGCGTGCGTGCCTCGCTCAGACCTTTATGTTCACCATCATGCGCATGAAGATCATGTTCACGCCGAGCATGACGGCCACGACCGCGCAGGCGGGGATGAAAACGGGGGTGTCGATCACTTCGTCGTAGTAGTCCGGCTTCATCGTCATGATCCCGATGAGGCAGAGGATCGGGAAGAATGACAGGAACGTGCCGGAGAACTTCGCCTCGGCGGTGATTGCCTTGACCTTACGGAACAGCTTGAAGCGTGCGCGGATCACGTTGGCCAGGCCCTGCAGGATCTCGGCGAGATTGCCGCCCGAGGTTTGCTGGATGCCCACCGCCACGGCGAGGAAGCGCAGGTCCTGTATGTCGAGCCGCTCGGCCATGGCGCGGATCGATTCCGACACGTCGCGCCCGTAGGCGGCCTCGTCCGCGATCACGCCGAGTTCCGAGGCAAGCGGGTCCGACATCTCGCGCGCGACCGTGTGGATCGCGGAGACGAAGGGGTGGCCGACACGGAGGCTGCGGACCATCAGTTCCACCGCGTCGGGAAGCTGTTCCTCCAGCCGGGCGATACGCTTCTTCGCCTTCGAGGCGACCCACTGGTAGACGACGCCTACGCCCATGGCGACGGCCACGAGTATCCGGATCGGCAGCGAGGCGGAGGTCAGAACCGAGAGCGCGCCGAAGATGACGACGGTCAGAACCGCCATCACGATCATCAGTTGTTCCGGCGTGAAGGCGATATTGGCCTTCTGCGCCTTGTCGGCGATGAGCGAGTAGAAGGGGACGCGCACCTTGCCCTTGTGCTGGGACATTTCCTTGCGGAGTTGCGCAAGCACGTCCTCGCGGCTCGCACCCTGTTCCAGCATGGAAAGGCGGCGGTTGACGCGAGCGTTGAGGCTGATCGACTTGCCGAAGATGGCGAGATAGATGCCCTCGACCAGCAGAAGGACGCCGAAGAAGATGCCGATGTAGATGAGCGGCTCGATGGACAGCTGCATGTGCGCTTACTCCGCGG
>CAZUVG010000155.1:0-372 GCA_964623765.1 uncultured Roseicyclus sp. | reverse complement strand
TAGATGGCCGCCGGCAGGTCGTAGCCCCACTGGCGGAAGCGTTCGGCATAGTGCGATCGCACGCCGCAGGCGGTGAAGTGACCCTGGATCTTGCCGTCGGGCCTCAGGCCGGTGCGCTGGAAGCGGAAGACTTCCTGCATCGAGATGACCTCGCCCTCCATGCCCGTGACCTCGGTGATCGAGACCATGCGGCGCGAGCCGTCCTGAAGGCGGCTTGCCTGCACGATGAGGTTGACGGCGCTCGCGATCTGCGCGCGCACGGCCTTCACCGGCATCTCGATACCGGACATCGCGACCATGTTCTCGAGACGCGAGCAGGCGTCGCGGGCGGAGTTGGCGTGGATCGTGGTCATCGACCCGTCATGGCCCGTG
>CAZUVG010000154.1:0-6836 GCA_964623765.1 uncultured Roseicyclus sp. | reverse complement strand
GGTCGGCCTTCGTGGCGGTGCCGCTCGCGGGGATGACGCTGGCGCAGATGGGCGCGGACGTGATCCGCTTCGACCGGCTGGGGGGCGGGCTCGATGCCGGCCGCTGGCCGGTCACGAGCGACGGGCAGAGCCTGTTCTGGGCGGGGCTCAACAAGGGCAAGCGGTCGATCGCGGTGGACATGAAGCATCCCCGCGGTCGCGAGATCGTCACCGAGATCATCACCGCGCCGGGCGAGGATGCGGGGCTTTTCATCACCAACCTGCGCGTGCGCGGCTGGATGGATCACGAGACGCTGTCGGCCCGGCGCCCCGATCTCTGCATGGTGACGTTGACAGGCGACCGCCACGGGCGGCCGGCGGTGGACTACACGGTGAACCCGAGCCTCGGCTTTCCGGACGCCACGGGGCCAGAGGGCTCGACTGAACCCGTGGCCCACGTCCTGCCCGCCTGGGACTGCATCGCGGGCAACATGGTTGTCGCGGCGCTGCTGGCGGCCGAGCGCAAGCGGCTCCGGCACGGTCAGGGTTCGGCCGTGGACATCGCGTTGAAGGACGTGGCCGCTGCGATGTTGGGCCACCTGGGCATCATCGGCGAGGTCGAGGTGAACGGCACGGTGCGCGAGAAGTCGGGCAACGCGCTCTACGGGGCCTACGGGCAGGATTTCCTCTGCGCGGACGGCGAGCGGGTGATGGTGATCGGGCTGACGGAGCGGCAGTGGAAGGGGCTTATGAACGTCACCGGCACGCGCGAGGCGATGGCGGCGCTGGAGGCGGAGTTCGGCGAGAGCCTGTCCGACGAGGGCGCGCGGTTCCGGCATCGTGAGGCGATCACCGAAGTGTTGAAGCCGTGGTTCGCCGCACGGAAAGTGTCCGACTTCGCGAAGGGCTTCGACGAGGCCGGCGTGACATGGTCGATGTTCCGCGATTTCGGCCGCGCGGTGGCGGAGGATCCGGACCTCTCGCTTGCCAACCCGATGTTCAGCCGTGTCGAGCAGCCCGGGATCGGTGCTTACCGGGTGCCGGGCACGCCGATGGCATTCTCGGACGATCCCCGCGAGACGCCTGGGCGCGCCCCGGTGCTGGGGGAGCATACCGAGGAGATCCTGGGCGATGTCGCGGGGTTGCCCGACAGCGTCATCGCCTCGCTCTTCGATGAGGGCGTGGTGCGGCAGGCGCCGGTGTCGGAGCGGCGGATGGCCTCCTGAGCCGGGGAGGCGCGGCCTCGGGCTTCCCCCGGAGGCCGTTCGACCGCACCTTCGGGAGCCCTGCGCCCGGACCGCCCGAGTTGCTCGCCAGGATGAAGGAGCGGGTTACGACAGCGCGGCGAGCCGTGCCTCCTGCCGGGCGATCAGCGTTTCGACCTCGGCGATTGTCTCGGCGCCGAGTGCGGGGGCGGGCTTGCGGACGGTGGCATGGGCGATGGCGCCGCGTCGCGCGAGGATGTGCTTGCGGATGGCAAGGCCGAGGCCGGGCTGGGATTCGTAGCGGACGAGCGGCAGGTAGGCGTCGAAGACGTCGCGGGCGCGCTCCTCCGCGCCCTCGGTCACGAGGCTGACGACATCGGCCATCATCTCGGGGAAGGCGAAGCCCGTCATCGCCCCGTCGGCGCCGCGGATCATCTCCTCGAGCAGGAACTGGCCGCCGTTGCCGCAGAGGATCGAGACGCGGCGCGCGCCCGTCTCCTCGGCGCGGCGCAGCGCGGAGATCTTGTCGAGCCCCGGCCAGTCCTCGTGCTTGAGCATCACGCAGGTGTCGTGGTCCCTGAAGATGCGCAGGCAGACGCCGGGCGACATCTGCACGGCGGTGACGAGGGGGAAGTCCTGAAGCACCCAGGGCGTGCCGCCGAGGACCTCGGCAACGTTGGCGAAGTAGGCGGTGATCTGGTCATCGGTCCGCAGGTTCGCGGCTGGCGCGACCATGACGCCGGCTGCGCCGCGGTCCATCGCGGTCTGGGCCAGAGCCTCGATCGCGGCGAGGCCCGGGGCGGAGACGCCGACGACCACGGGAACCTTGGCACGGGCCGTGACACGCTCGATCACAGTCACCGACTCCTCGGCCGAAAGCTTCCCTGCCTCTCCCATCAGGCCAAGGATCGTAAGGCCGGTGGCACCCTTCTCTTCGTAGAAGTCGACCATGCGGTCGATGCTGGCAACGTCGAGCGCGCCGTCGGGCAGGAAAGGGGTGGCGGCAATGGTGAAGACGCCGCTTGCGGTTTCGTCGAGCATGTCAGTCTCCGGGTGTTTGGCTCCGGCAGGGCCGGACGAGGCAGGGCGCCACGAGGTGGCCGCGGGGCAGGTCACGGGCAGAACGCGCGCACGTTCGGACGCGATGCGACGGTCTGTCCCCGCGCAGCCTTGTTTCGAGACGTCGGTAACACCGGACGACGGGGGCGAAGTCCATCAGGCGGCCCCGGGCCCAAAGCACGTCAGGCTCGTTGCAGCACCTGTGGATAGCTGGAATCCTTCTTCGACGCCGTGGATTGAGGATTGCGATTTCGCCCTTTCCACTCCCAGTTTTGGCGCTCAATGGCCTCATATTCCTTTTGATTTTCTGCTCTCTGTTCCGTGATCGCGCCATTCTGCATCAATCGGCCGCGATGACGGAGCGCATCTCGGCGAGCTTCTGCTTCACGAGATCGGCATCCCCGCGAGATTCGATGTTCAGCCGCAACAGCGGCTCCGTGTTCGACGCGCGCAGGTTGAAGCGCCATGTCCCGAAATCGAGCGAGAGACCGTCGGTATCGTCGCGGGCCATGGCCGACGGCACGTATCGCGACTCGATCCGGTCGATCACGGCCTTCTGGTCGGCGACGCGGAAGTTCACCTCGCCGGAGGAGGGATACTTCGCCCGGCGCTCCGTCAGGATGTCCTTCAGGCTCTCTCCCCGGCGTCCGATGAGTTCCACCATGAGAAGCCACGGGATCATGCCGGAATCGCAGGCCATGAAGTCGCGGAAATAGTGATGTGCCGACATCTCCCCGCCGTAGATGGCGCCAGTGTCGCGCATGACCTGTTTTATGTGGCTGTGACCGCAGCGGGACTGGATGGCCTCGCCTCCCATGTCGGCCACGACCTCGCGCGTGGACCAGATGATGCGGGGGTCGTGCACGATCTTCTCGCCCGGTTCCCGGGCGAGAAAGGCCTCCGCGAGAAGGCCCACCACGTATTCGCCGGGCACGAAGCCGCCTTCGTGATCGAAGAAGAAGCAGCGGTCGAAGTCGCCGTCCCAGGCCACGCCGATGTCCGCACCGTGCTCGACCACGGGACCCGCGGTCTTGGGCTGGTTGTCGTCGAGGAGCGGGTTGGGAATGCCGTTCGGGAAGGTGCCATCGGGCGCGTGGTCGATCCGCACGAACTCGAGCGGCGCGCCCGCGGCCTCGAGCGCCTGCGCGATTGCGTCGAAGGTAGGGCCCGCCGCGCCGTGGCCGGCATTCACGAGGACCTTCATCGGCGAAAGCGCGGAGACATCGACAAATTCCATGAGCTTCGTCACGTAAGCCGCCCTGGTATCGGAGACATCCGTGATCTTTCCGCCCGGCCGATCCGGTCCGAAATCGCCGCTCTCCGCCAGCGCCCTGATGGCGGCCATGCCATTGTCGCTGCCGATCGGGGCGGACCCCTTCTGAACCATCTTCATCCCGTTGTAGTCCATCGGGTTGTGGGAGGCTGTCACGCAGATTCCTCCATCGGCAGCCAGATGCGTTACGGCGAAATAGGTCTCCTCCGTTCCCGACAGCCCGAGATCGTGCACCTCGGCCCCCGCGTCCATCAGCCCCTTAGCGACTGCCTGTGCCAGTTCCTCGGACGAGGGGCGCACGTCGCGGCCGATAACGACGCGGGAAGCTTCCATGACTTCCGCGAAGGCACGGCCGATGCGGTAGGCGATGTCGGCGTTCAGTTCGTCGCCGAGGCGACCGCGGATGTCGTAGGCCTTGAAGCAGGTGAGGGGCTTGGCGAGGGCGTCCATGGGATCTCCGGCATGCTCGAGAGGGTCGCCCAAAGCTCTAACCGATCCAATGCGACCGTTCCACCCGCGACGCTTGGCAGGGCAGGCCGTTGCGCTAGGCTTCCGTCCGTCGCAAAAGCGGAGCTGCCATGCTCGTCGTCGCCCCGGATACGATCCTGAACCCCGCTGTCCTCGAGACACGCTCGCTGCCGAAGAAGTTCCTCGGCCGCGTGCAGCTTCTGCCGCGGCGGGGCGGGGCGGGCCTGTGGGCGCGCTTCATCCTTGAGATGCAGTTTGTCCGCTACATGGTTGCCCTCGTTCCCTTCATCGCCATCCCGCTTCTGTCGAACGACCTCGCGCTGCCGGTCACGCAGGCGCCGCTGGCCATGCTGGTCGTGATCGCCATCGTCGAGCTCAAGGTCCTGCGCCTGTCCAGGCGCGGCCGCGAGCGGCTGATCTCCGAGGACGAGGCCGCGCGCCGGATCGACGCCTTCACCTTCCGCGCCCGCGCCGCGCTGCGGAAGATCGCGGCGCGTCGCGACATCGCGGAGGGCGAGATGATGCTGGTGCTCGAGCAGTCGGAACTGGCCCGTGTATCGCCCCTGACGCTCGTGTCGCTGCAGTCTGCCACGCCATCGCCGCATGTCCTCGACCTCGACGCGGCGGAGCGGGGGATCCTGCAGGAAACGCTGTTCGACTCGGAGCTGACCGAGCGTATGGTCCATGCCGCCAACCTCCGCGAGGACCGCATGATCCGCGAGGTCCGGATCGAGGCGCGCAGCGTCTCGGCCCACGCCCGTCTCGCCGCCTGGATGGACCGGCGCGTCGAGGCCGGGGCCGAACCGGCGGGGGCCTGAGGCGATGGCGGTCAACGCACGCGCGATTTCCGCAGGCGAGGCGCTGCGCGTGCTGGAGCAGGGCTGGGAGGCGCAGTCCTCGGGCGGGTTGATGGCGAGCTGGATGCTCCACGGCCGTCCCGGCGTCGGCAAGACGGAACTCGTCCAGACGCTCGCGTCCCGCAAGGGGGCGGAACTTTTCGACCTCCGCCTGACCACGGTCGAGCCGCAGGACCTGCGTGGCCTTCCGTTCTACGACCACGATGCCGGCCGGACGGTCTGGTATCGCCCCGAGGACCTGCCCGACGATCCCGCGCGGCCCGCGATCCTGTTCCTCGACGAACTCACGGCGGCGGCACCGACACTCCAGCCGACGGTGTATGGACTGCTGCAGGAGCGGCGCGTGGGACGGCACCGGCTGCCCGACAGCGTCTTCATCGTGGCCGCCGGCAACACGGTGGAGGACGGCGCGATCGCCTACGAGATGGGCACGGCCCTGTCCGACCGTCTCGTGCACATGATCGTGCAGGCCGATACCGAGGACTGGCTGAAGTCCTACGCGCCGGGCGCGGGCATCCATCCGGCTGTCGCGGCCTTCCTGCGCGCGCGGCCCGATCTTCTGGAGACGACGGAGGAGGCGCTGCGCCGCGGTCATGCCATTGCCTGCACGCCGCGCAGCTGGACGCGTGTCAGCGCCATCATGCAGGCCGTGCCGGACCGGGGCGCGCGCGCCGTGATGATCGCGGGCACCGTGGGCGAGGCGGCCGCGGCCGAGTTCGCGCTCATCGCCGACGAGATCGAGGCGCAGGTGAAGATCGCCGGGATGCTTGACGCGCCCCGGGGTGACCGTGCTGAGATGTATCCATCGTCGCTCCACGGTCTCACCGCGCTGATCTATGGCCTGACCGGGGCCGTGGACGAGAAGACCCTGCCCGCCGCCATCGAGATCCTCGCGGACATGCGCCGTCTCGATGCTCCGTCCTTCCGCGCGCTGCCGCTGTCGGAACTGGCGAGTTTCGGCTTCGAGCTTCTGATCGGACGTGCGCTGGAGAAGGGCTGGCAGGAGGCCTTCGTCCGCTCCGACGCCTATGCCGACTACGCCCGCGAGCGGGAGGCGGCGGGGTTGTGAGCCGCCACTCCACCCGCGCCGCGTCCGCGCTCGCGCATATGGGCGAGGTCGATCCCGCGCTGGCCGTCCTTGCGCTCTGGTGCGGGCACCGGGACGGGGAGGGGGCGACGCGCACGCAGGGCGATACGGTGGTGTATGGGCCCGGTTTCCCTGCTCTGGGCCTGCCCGAGCAGGTGGGTCTCGCCGCCCACCACGTCCTCCACGTCGCGCTGCGCCACGCCGACCGCCAAGCGGGGCTGGCGGAACGGCTGGGCGAGCGGTTCGACGGCTCGCTTTACGGGCTTGCGGCCGACGGGATCATCAACGAGACGCTGTTGCTCGCCGGCCACGCCCTGCCGCGGCCCGCGGTGACGCTGACCGAACTGCTCGACGAGATCGACCGGCCCGCGAAGTCCCCGGTCGCGGCGCTCGCCGACTGGGATGCCGACCGGCTCGCCATGCTGCTCCATTCCGACCCGCGGCTTGCCGAGAAGGCCCGCGAATGGGGTGCCACGCGCGGCTTCGCGCAGGACCTGAGCCTCGGCGAGCCGGACGAGGACGGAGAGCGGCAGAAGACAGCCGACTGGCGCAACCAGCTTCTCCGCGCGCTCGAGGCGGGACGGAAGGCCGGGGCAGGCATCGGGCGGCTCGGTGCGATCCTTGCCGACATGGCTCCGCCCACGACGCCGTGGGAGGTCCATCTGCGGGGTTTGCTGGCGCGCGCGCTGATCGACCGGCCACGCGTGTCGCACCGCAGGCCTTCCGGGCGCTGGGCGGCGATGCTGTCCGAGGCGCAGGCGCGCGGCGGACCGGAGCCTGCCTACCAGCCGGGACAGGCGCGCCGGTCCGACAGGCCGCGGATCGCGATCGGGCTCGACACCTCCAGTGCGTGATGCAATATCTCAGCGACATCTGCCGGCAGGATCAGATAACAGCCATGGGACATT
>CAZUVG010000153.1:1556-6847 GCA_964623765.1 uncultured Roseicyclus sp. | reverse complement strand
CGTGGGCGCCGCGATCCTGGTGGCAGATGGCCGCGTGCACAAGGGCTGCAACGTCGAGAACGTGGCCTATCCCGATGGCACTTGCGCCGAGGCGGGCGCCATTGCCGCCATGATCGTCTCGGGCGACCTGATCATCGAGGAGGTGGCCGTGATCGCCGACGCCCCCGCGCCCGTGCCCCCCTGCGGCGGCTGCCGGCAGAAGCTGGCGGAATTCGCAGGGTCGGACGTTCGCGTGACGATGGCGACCGTCGACGGGCAGACCCTGACGATGACCGTGGCCGAACTGCTGCCGGGCCGCTTCGGCGCGGGCCACATGGATCGCGCCGTGCCCGAGGCGCGATGACCACGTCTCGCGGGATCCTCGCCACGCTCCGCGACGGAGGCAAGGTCAGCGCTGACGACCTCGAATGGTTCGCCGAAGGACTGGCGAGCGGGGCCGTGACCGACGCACAGGCGGGGGCCTTCGCCATGGCCGTATGCACGCGGGGCCTAGGCGCCGAGGGGCGGGTGCAGCTGACGCGGGCGATGCGGGACTCGGGCGATGTGTTGAGCTGGGATCTCGACGGCCCGGTGCTCGACAAGCATTCCACGGGCGGGGTGGGCGACTGCACCTCCCTTCTCCTCGCGCCTGCGCTCGCGGCTTGCGGGGCCTACGTGCCGATGATCTCGGGGCGAGGCCTGGGGCACACCGGTGGCACGCTCGACAAGCTCGAGGCGATCCCGGGCTACCGGACGCAGGTCACGGTGGAGGACCTGCAGGAGATCGTGGCCGACATCGGCTGCGCCATCGTGGGCGCCACGGCCGACATCGCGCCGGCCGACCGGCGGCTTTACGCAGTGCGGGACGTGACGGGGACGGTCGAGTCGATCGACCTCATAACCGCCTCCATTCTCTCGAAGAAGCTCGCCGCAGGCCTCGAGGCGCTGGTCCTTGACGTGAAGGTGGGCACCGGGGCGTTCATGGCGACGCCCGAGGACGCGCTGGCGCTGGCGGAATCGCTCGTGAACACGGCGCAGGGGGCGGGCTGCATGACCTCGGCGCTCGTCACCGACATGAACCAGCCGCTCGCGCGGACGGCCGGAAACGCCGTCGAGATGATGGAGGTGATGGAGGCGCTGACAGGCGAGGACGGCTCCACCGAACTCATGCGTGTCACCGTGGCTTTGGGTGGCGAGGTGCTGGCCCTGGGCGGCCTCGCCGCGGACGCGGCGGACGGCGAGACGCGTGTCCGCAAGGCGCTCGAAGGCGGGCAGGCCGCCGAGATCTTCGGCGAGATGGTGGCCGAACTGGGCGGACCGTCGGACTTCGTGGACCGTTGGCGCGACCGTCTCCCGGCGGCGAAGGTCATGGTCGACGTCCATCCCGGCGAGACCGGCGTGGTCTCCGCGATCGACGCCCGCGCGCTGGGCGAGGCGGTGGTGCAGCTGGGCGGCGGACGGCTCAGGCAGGACGACCGCGTGGACCCCGCCGTCGGCCTCGGCGACATCGCCCGCATCGGGCAGCGCGTGGACCCGCAGACGCCGCTCGTGCGTATCCACGCGGCGACGGAGGAGGCCGCCCGCGCCGTCGCCGCCAGCGTCCGCGGCGCCTTCACGCTGGTCGATCGCGGTGTCGAGCCGCCCCCGGTCATCCACGAGAGGGTCGGCTGATGCCTCGTGCGTTCCTCGTGGTCATGGACAGCGTCGGTTGCGGCGGAGCGCCCGATGCCGACACCTACTTCAACGGCGACGTGCCCGACACCGGCGCCAACACGCTCGGCCATATCGCGGCGGCCTGCGCGGCGGGCGCGGCGGAAGAGGGGCGCTCGGGGCTGCTGAAGATGCCGAACCTCGATGCGCTGGGCCTTGGCGCCGCGATCCGCCTCGCCTCGGGTGCGCGGGCCGAGGGGCTCGACGCCGATCCCGAAGGTCTCTGGGGCGCGGCGCAGGAGGTGAGCGTGGGCAAGGACACGCCATCGGGCCACTGGGAGTTGGCGGGCCTGCCCGTGCCCTGGGAATGGAGCTACTTCCCGAAGACCGACCCGGCCTTCCCTGACGACATCGTGGCCGAGGTGAAGCGTCATGCGGGCACCGACGGCATCCTCGGCAACTGCCACGCGAGCGGGACCGAGATCATCGCGCGCCTCGGCGAAGAGCATCAGCGCACCGGCTGGCCCATATGCTACACGAGTGTTGACAGCGTCTTCCAGATCGCCGCCCACGAGAAGAGCTTCGGCCTCGAACGGCTGCTTGCGCTCTGCGAGGATCTGGCGCCCATGCTCCACGCGCGCAAGGTCGGCCGGGTCATCGCCCGGCCCTTCGTGGGCGGGCCGGGCGGCTACATCCGCACCGGGAACCGCCGTGACTACGCCATTGCGCCGCCCCGGCCCACGCTTCTGGACCGGGTGCAGGCAGCGGGGCGGCAGACCTACGGGATCGGCAAGATCCGCGACATTTTCGCGGGGCAGGGCGTGGGCGCCTACGTGAAAGGGTCGGACGCGGCCCTCATGGACCATCTGGCGGATCACGTTGAGCGGGCCGGGGACGGCAGCCTGACCTTCGCGAACTTCGTCGAGTTCGACAGCCTCTACGGTCACCGGCGGGACGTCTCCGGATACGCGCGGCACCTCGAGTGGTTCGACGCGGCCATCGCGGCGGTCCTCGCCGCGCTGCGACCGGACGACCTGATGATCTTCACCGCCGATCATGGCAACGACCCGACATGGCCCGGCACCGACCACACGCGCGAGCGGGTTCCCGTCGTCGCGCAGGGACCCTATACGGGGCAGATCGGCATCCGCGCCTTCGCCGACGTGGCGGCCTCGGTTGCCGCGCATCTGGACGTGCCCGCACAGGGCCCGGGCCAGTCCTTCATCTGACGCCGGAGAACGCATGACGTCCGAGCAGATCTACTTCGTCATGACCTTCGTCGTGGCCACGCTGGCCGTGCGCTATATCGGCCCCATCCTGTCGCGGCCGCGCACGCCCTGGCGCGGATCGTTGATCTTCGGCTTCGTCGTGGCCTTCATCGGCTGGGCCATCGGGGCATGAGGGGCGATATGCGGGACCTGCCGAAAATCGAACTGCACCTCCACCACGAGGGCGCCGCGCCGCCCGCATTCATCCGCGGTCTCGCAAAGGAGAAGGGCGTCGACCTTTCCGGCATCTTCCGCGAGGACGGCGGCTATGCCTACCGCGACTTCCGGCATTTCCTGTCGGTCTACGAGGCCGCGACGAGCGTTCTGAAGACGCCCGAGGATTACGCGCGCCTGACCCGCGCGGTGCTGGAGGAGAGCGCTGCGAACGGCGTCGTCTATTCCGAGACTTTCCTCTCGCCCGACTTCTGCGGCGGCGGCGACGTGGATGCGTGGCGCGACTACCTTCACGCCATCCGCGAGACGGCCGACGCGGCCGAGCGCGACCTCGGGATCACGCTGCGCGGCATCGTCACATGCATCCGCCATTTCGGGCCGGAACGGGCGCGGCCCATCGCCCGATGCGCCGCCGAGACGGCGGGCGACTGGCTCGTGGGTTTCGGCATGGCGGGGGACGAGATGGTTGGCAAGCCCGCCGATTTTCTCTGGGCCTTCGATTGCGCGCGGGAGGCGGGGCTCAGGATCACCGTCCACGCGGGCGAATGGGGCGGGGCGACATCGGTGCGCGACGCGCTGGATGCGCTGAGGCCCGAGCGCATCGGCCACGGCGTGCAGGCGATCGACGACCCGGAACTGGTCGACCGGCTGGCGGAGGACGGGATCGTGCTGGAGGTCTGCCCCGGCTCGAACGTGACGCTGGGCGTTTTCCCGTCCTGGTCCGCCCATCCCGTCGAGAAGCTGCGGGCACGGGGCGTGAAGGTGACGGTCTCGACCGACGACCCGCCCTTCTTCCACACCACGATGGCGGCGGAATACGAGACCCTCGCCAAGACCTTCGGCTGGGACGAGGAGGTCTTTGACCAGATCGCGCGCACATCGCTCGACGCCGCGTTTTGCGATGCGACCACGAAAGACAGGATCGCCAAGAAACTGGGGGACAGCCAGACATGACCGACCATCTCACCGTCGTCGAGCATCCGCTCGTGCAGCACAAGCTGACGCTTATGCGGGACAAGGACACGTCCACGAAATCCTTCCGCCAGCTCCTGCGGGAGATCAGCCATCTGCTCGCTTACGAGGTGACGCGGAACCTGCCGATGACGACGATGGAGGTTGAGACGCCGCTGACCACGATGCAGGCGCCCACGATCGACGGAAAGAAGCTGGCGCTCGTCTCGATCCTGAGGGCGGGCAACGGGCTGCTCGACGGCATCCTAGACTTGATCCCGAACGCGCGGGTGGGCTTCGTCGGGCTCTACCGCGATCCCGAGACGCTGCAGCCCGTGCAGTACTACTTCAAGGCGCCAAACGAACTGGAGGACAGGCTCACCATCGTGGTGGACCCGATGCTCGCCACCGGCAATTCCTCTGCCGCGGCGGTCGACCTCCTGAAGGAGGCCGGCGCACGAAACATCATCTTCCTCTGCCTTCTGGCGGCACCCGAGGGCGTGCAGCGCATGAAGGAGGCACACCCCGACGTGCCGGTCGTGACCGCGGCGCTCGACAGCCATCTCAACGACCACGGCTACATCGTCCCCGGCCTCGGAGACGCGGGCGACCGGATGTACGGAACCCGCTGAGGCCGGGTTTACTTGGCCCCCCGCATGAGCCATCGTCACGACAGCAACCGGGGGGTCTGCATGATCGATACGAAGAACCTGGGCGGCCTCGTGGCCGCCGCCTGCCTCGCCCTTTCGTCAGTCCAGTCTGCCTCGGCGCAGCCGGGGCCCGCCGAGATCCCGCCGTCGGGCTTCGAGGGACAGACCTACGTCGACAGCCTCGGCTGCGTCTTCCTGCGCGTGACGATCGGCACACGCACCGACTGGGCACCGCGCCTCGGCCCGGACCGCGAGCCTGTCTGCGGCCAGCAGCCCTCTCTCGCCGATGCCGCGCCGAATCCGGTGCCCGTCGCCGCGCCGCCTGCGGGCATCCGCATGGCGTCGGCAGCGCCCCGCGTCACTCGGCCCCGCGCCCCGCGGGCGGCACGGCAGGCAGCCCCCGTGCACCGCGTCTCGGGTCCGGTGCTCGTGATCCTTCCGCCCACCGTCTCGATCGACGGGGCGGTTCCGGTGGAGTGCCCGGAGGTTTCGGGCGCCGCGGCAGCCTACATGGCACGACCCGGGATCAGTTGCGCCAGGGTCCCGCGCCAAGCCCTGGAAG
The DNA here is from genome assembly GCA_964623765.1 of uncultured Roseicyclus sp. GTDB lineage: Bacteria > Pseudomonadota > Alphaproteobacteria > Rhodobacterales > Rhodobacteraceae > Roseibacterium. The sequence continues at coordinate 1,613 of CAZUVG010000153.1, read as the reverse complement.
GCCACGCAACACGGCTTGGCCTCGACTATCCGGATTCCCCGCCGGGCTATCGCGACG
>CAZUVG010000153.1:0-1546 GCA_964623765.1 uncultured Roseicyclus sp. | reverse complement strand
CGGGCGTGTCAACCCGTATGCCGGCGTGCGCACGGTCGAGGGCGAGGTCCAGATGAACGAGATCTGGACCGACACCGTCCCGCGCCGCCTGAGATCCGGTGACTGAGGCCACGCATCAGCCCGTGATGCAGACGTTCTGCAGGCTCAGCCAGCCCTCGTCGGTCATGAGCGGATCGCCGGCCGCGCCGCGCAGCGGGTTGGCCTCGATCAGCGGCAGGACGGTCTCGCCCGAGACGTCGCGGGCATAGGCATAGGGCTCGGTCGAGACGCGTGCCTCGGCAAAACGGTCGATGAGCGCCTGCTCCGGCACCGGTGCGGCCTCCCGGCTGAGCAGGCGCACGGCATGGTCGTGGAGCGCCTCGCGGGGCAGGTCCCCTGTCGTGAGCAGCCGGAAGGTCGCGAAAAGCCCGGCCTCATCCAGAAGCGTCAGCATAGGGTCGGTGCCGTCGCGGCGCACGTCCTCGGCCAGCAGGTAGCCTGCCAGTACGGCGGGGGTCTCATGATCCTCGGCCAGCGCCGCGCTCGCGAGGATGATTCCTCCGGGCAGGCTCAGCGTGTCCGGGATGATCGAAGGCAGAAGCAGCACGCGCGGGGCAGGCGGCCCGAAAACGCGGGTCGAGAGTCGCGCGAGTGCCACGCGCGCCCGCGGGCTATCGCAGGGCCGCCCCGAGAGACGCCCGATCTCGGAAAGAAGCGCGTCGCCGATCTCGATGCGCTTTGCCTCGGGCAGAAGGCTGACCGTCTGCCGTGTGAGCGCGCCGGGCAGCCAGAAGACCGCCGCCGCCAGAACGGCGAGGCCCGCGCCTGCGCCGAGGAGCCACCGCAGGCGCCCGGGATGGGGCCGCGCGCGCTCGATCGCGGTCCGCACCTTCTCGATGGCGGCGATCATGTCCGGATCGTCTATCTCCAGCCGCTCGTCCGCCTCCTGCCCCGGCGCGTAGAGCGCGGGCGTCTTCCCGGGATTGAGCCGCTCGACGGCGGGCAGGGACCAATGCGTGAGCGCCGTCTCGGACGGGGTGGAGACCACGAGAGTCGCATCGCCCAGCGACACGACGACCTCGCGCCGCTGCGCATCCGGCCCCTCGCGCCAGAGCCCCAGCGCCTCGAGCCTGCTGTATCGCTCCAGCGCCGTCATCTGCCCGACTGCCTGCCCCTCGTTGGTTGACGCGGAGGTTACATGACGCCTCGCGCCGCCTCAACGCGCGGTTTCACAGCTCCGCCGCGGCCTTCCTCAGCTCGAACTTCTGGATCTTGCCGGTGGAGGTCTTGGGCAGCTCCCGGAACACGATGCGCTTGGGCGTCTTGAAGCCCGCGAGCCGCTGGCGGGCAAAGGCGATGAGGTCCTCCTCGCTGGCCTCCGCGTTCTCCTTCAGTTCCACGAAGGCGCAGGGCACCTCGCCCCATTTCTCGTCGGCCTTCGCCACCACGGCGCAAAGCAGGACCGAGGGATGGTGCATCAGGGTCCCCTCCACCTCGACCGAGGAGACGTTCTCGCCGCCGGAGATGATGATGTCCTTCGCGCGATCGGCGATCTGCACGTAGGTGT
>CAZUVG010000152.1:3656-6861 GCA_964623765.1 uncultured Roseicyclus sp. | reverse complement strand
ATTCCAATGCCGCTGCCGCCTCCACCCGGCTCTTGCCAAGGCCGGTATCGAGAAAGCAAGCGGTGCGGCCTTTTTCGCAAGCGAAGGCGAGCGCACGCCGCTGGTGCTCGAACAGCGTCGGCCAGCCGCCGCGCACGTCGAAACCCGTGGATGACACCGCCGCGCCCTTGGATGCGATGAATTCGTGATAGGCTGACAGGTCCATCACGCCGCCTCCTTTCGCTGCCATCGCACTCGCTTGATCCGGTGATACTTCCCCTCCCGCATGGTCACGATTTCGGCGGGGCGGGGGATCTCGGCCGAGCGGCCGAGGGCCTCGTCGATCGTGTCGGGCGGGGACGTGCCGACAGTTGCCTCCCACCAGCGGACGGCCTTCTGCCGGGCGTAGCCGGAGTGCTCGAGGCAGACCCACTCGCGGATGACTGTGCCGCCGACGAGGTATTCAAGGCGCAGGCTGTCCGGCGATCCGGCCTTTCGGTGCCGCTCGACTGCAAAGTCCTGCACCGGCTGCCAGACTTCGTGCGCGGTCAGGTTCATCACGGCTTCGGTCGACGCGGTGCTCTCGTGCTTCGGCTCCGGCCCTGGAAAGATGAACCCGCAATCCCGGCACTCGCGCGCGGCGATCCAGAGGATCGACTGGCACTCCGGGCAGGTCTTCGTCGGGGCCTCGCCTTCGCCCGTGGGCGCGGTCTTTTCCATCGGCAGGGCGAGTCCGTCGACCGGCCCGTGCCGCGCGACATTCCCGGCGAAGTCGAGCACGAGGCAGTCGGCCTTGTCCGGCGCGGTGCGCATCCCGCGGCCGGCCATCTGAACGTAGAGCCCGGTCGATTGCGTCGGCCGAAGGAATGCCAGAAGGTCGGTCGCGGGCGCGTCGAATCCAGTGGTCAGAACGCCTACGGATGTCAGGGCGCGGATGCTGCCGGCCCTGAACTCCGTCAGGAGACGCGCCCGCTCCATGCTCGCCGTCTTGCCGGTCACGGTGCCCGTGGCGATGCCGTGGTCACGCAGTTCGTCCGCGACGGCGTGGGCGTGGTCGATGGAGACGCAGAAGATCAGCCAGGATCGGCGGTCATGGCCAAGCTGCACGATTTCGGCCACGGCCTCGCTCGTGACGGCGGGGGTGTTGAACCGTTCCTCCATCTGGCGTTCCTGGAAATCTCCCATGCGGGTGCGCAGGCCGCCCGTGTCGAGCACCATGTCGGGCCGCTTGGAGACGAGCGGCGACAGGTAGCCTTCCTGCACCAACATCCCGACGGGAATGTCGTAGGCGATGCCGTCGAACAGCGCGTCGTCGCCCCGGTGAAGCATCCCGCTGTCGAGCCTGTAGGGTGTGGCGGTCAGCCCGATCACCTGCAGGTTCGGGTTAGCCTCGCGCAGGGCGGCGAACAGCTTTCCGTAAAGGGTGTCCGAGTTCCGCGGGATGAGGTGCGCTTCGTCCACGATCACGAGGTCTATGTGCCCGAGGTCGCGGGCGCGCTTGGCGATGGACTGGACGCCCGCCACGGTGATCGGTCGGCCCATCTGGCGGCGGCCGAGGCCGGCCGAGTAGATGCCGGCCGGTGCCTCTGGCCACATGCGGACGAGGGCTTGGTAGTTTTGCTGAATCAGCTCCTTGACGTGGGTGACGATCAGGACGCGCGTGCCCTCGAATTGCATGGCGCGGCGGCACAGTTCGGCCAGAATGACCGACTTGCCCGATCCGGTCGGGGCGCAGACGAGAGGGTTGTCGCGCCCGGATGCGAACCATTCGAGCACGGCGTCGACGGCTTCGGCCTGGTAGTCACGGAGTTGCATCACCGCGCCTCCATGTCGCTGAGAAGCCTGTCAATCTGACTGGCGAGCTGCCCTTGCGGGGCCAGCCCGCTCGCCATGGCGATCAGGTTGCGCCGGGCTTCCGGCCAGCCGTCGCCGTCGAGGACGCGCGGCGCGTGATGCGCGGCCCACATATAGGCGTCTAAGTGGTCTGCCAGCTTGAGCCATGCGAGGTCATTTCGATCCAGCGCCTGCCGCCAGTGCCCCCACAGGTCTACGCTTGCGAGGTATTCGGTGCGCTCCAAGGCATCGGCCCAGGCCTCGCCGCATCGCTCCTTGAAGGTCTGCGGGATGTCGCCGACGACGCTTTCGCCGTCGTCATGCACGAGGGCGGCGCGGATCAGTTCGACGCTGGGGTCCGGGTGTAGTGCGAAGATGATCTTCGCCACCCGGGCGGCGTGCCCGTCGATCCGGTCGACGGTATGGGAAAGGTCGGGATTGGTGTGCCAGCGGCGCACGAAGCCCGCGCGCCAGATTGCGAGAAGGTCAAGCTGCATCGGCCACCTCCTCTGCGTCGTCGGCCAACTCGGCCGGCGTCGCCCGCAACCCCATGACGATCGCCTCCATCTCAAGAGTTCCGGATTGCTGTTGCGGAGCGACGTGAAGGGGCTTCCCTTCCGCCCCAGAGAGCGCGACGGACTCGCCTTCCATCCCGGCGATGGCCTCGGTGAGGTATCCGGCCGCGATGCCCATGGCGAAGGCTTGCCGCACGTCCGCGTCGACTTCTGCGCGCCCCGCGCTCACGGCGTCGTCTGCCGCGCGCAGTCCCTTGAGAACCATGGCTCCGCGGCTCTCGCAGCGGATGGCGATAGCTTGCGACATGCCCTTTTCAACCACGCCTGCCCCTATGGTGGCGATGCTGGCCGCGTTCTGGATGCCTTCGGCAGACACGATGGCGCACAACGGGTTGCTCTTGCCCATATTGAGCACTCGTTCCAAGTCGGGGAACGTGGCGTCGATCACCTTTCCCCACGCCCGGACCGCTCCCGTGTCGATCGCCCACCCGGTTTCGCAGACGGCCAGCTTGATCGTGGCAAGCTTCGGGCCGGCCAGCTGCGCGATTGCAGAGAGGGCGAAGCGCGGGATTTGCCCGCCGCCGCCTATCTCGGAGATGCCGGGCATCCGGGCGTGGTGCAGCCGGTGCGCGTCCGTCCCCCAGAAATGGAGCGCGTCGGGCGCCTCGACGATCTGCACACCGGAGATGTGCCAGCGGGCATCTTCGCTCGATGCGGCGGCGCCGCAGAACCGCAACGCGCGCAGGATCGACGGCGCATCGAATTCGTGCAGGTTGTCTGTCGCAGGCGCGTAGTGCGGAAAATCGTCGGCAGGGGCGGTGGCGAGATCGACCCGCCCGCGCCCGGAGGACACCCGCGTGCGGGACCCATGCGCGGCG
>CAZUVG010000152.1:0-3646 GCA_964623765.1 uncultured Roseicyclus sp. | reverse complement strand
CCGACCGACGGCGAAGCGGTGAACGTCACTCCGCCCGCGGCCGGCGGCCACTCGTGCACGCGGGCCGTCCAGAGTGATCTTCGTCTCCGACGCGCCCGATTTGGAGACAAGCCGGGACATGGGCGCCAGCGGGATCGCTGCTGCTCCGTCTGTCTCGATCTCGGCCGGGATGGTGAGACGGCAGGACATGTCCATGTTCGTCGCCGTGATGACGATCTCGCCCCCAGCTGCCTCGATCAGAACGTTCGATAAGATCGGTATCGGCGACTTGCTCGGCACGACGCGCCCCGCCATGGCGAGGGCGCTGGCAAGCGGCTTGGTGTCGACGGTGAGCCTCATTCCGCCGCCTCCACCTTCGGAGCCACGTTCGCAGCAGGCTCATAGCGCAGAAGGTGCACGTCCTCTCTGATCGTGCCGCCGGCAGGGTCGATATCGCGCCAGAGCATCTTCGGATGCGACGTGCCCCCGCCTTTGTAGAGACGGACGAACCCGCCGCCGTGCGCGGCGTAGAGGACGCCGTCGCGGTGATAGATCTTCACTTGCCGGTAGACGCCGCGGTTGTAGACGATGGCGGCGCCTTCCTCGATGATGTGAAAGCGGTTCATGTTGCGGTCTCCTGGTGCTGTCCGTCGACCCACTCGGACCCATCGCGCAGGCGGTAGGTGACTGTCTCGGATTCGGGGTTGGCGTCGATCTGATCGCCGGGCACGAGGGCGGGGAGGTAGAGGTGGGCGGGACAATCCTTGCCCTGCCGCTGCTGGTCGGGCGTCACTGGCTCGTCGAACCGGGCGCAGTGGCCGTTGGCGTCTTCGCCGAAGACGAAGTGCAGGCATGACCGGCAATGCCGCCGCGCCCACCCATCAGACCAACACAGGGCCTTGTGATTGCAAAACCGGCACGGCGGCGAGTTCTGCACCTTTTCGGCCTGCTTTTCGGTGTTCGCCTCGCCCGTCATGCCGAGAGGCATATCGTGGTCCGCAACGGCGCGCTCGACGCGAGACTCCTGCCGCGCGGCCTCTTCCGGATCGAGGCGGATGCGCTCGGTCAAAAGTTCGGACGTGTCGGCGTTCTCGGCGATGTAGAGGCCACGATCATACCCAAGCCCCGCCATGCCGGCGTGAAGCTGGTGCCAGTGCTCGGGCTTCTTGGCGGCCAGCCCGTGCTTCTTGATCGCGCGCCAGTCGGCCGCCTTGGTCGACTTGACTTCGAGGACGTGCACGGTCTTGGGCGCGTCGGGGATGCCGGACACGATCCCGTCGGCCTTGCCCCTGATCCATCCTCGCGCGAGCGAGAAACGATGCTGTCGGCCGGTGTGGGGGTCGACGTCCTGCACGTTGGCGACGCGGCGCAGATCGCCGATCACGCGCGTCTCGGCCTCGTTGCCGCGCGCGAACCGGCGAAGCTGCACGCCGCGGAACGGCTCTGAATCAGAGGCCCAGCGGAGCGTCAGCCATAGCTGGCGATCGCATGGCGTGCCGAGAGCCGATGCCGAAATGCCATAGCCCTCATAGCGCGGGCGCTCAGCTTCTTCAGCTTCCAGCGCCGCCATGATGGCGTCGACGGTAGGTTGAGGGGGTGCGGGAATCTCGGTCATGCCGCGCCCCGATCCCATTTCTGCGCCGCCATGGCGTCGAGGTGATCGCGGCCCAGCCAAGACAGGTGGCGCTCGCATTGCGCGCAGTTGATCGCGGCGATGTGCGGCCCCGCGCCCGGCGCCACGATGCCGCGGTGAGATACGCAGTAGGGGCACGCTCGAAACGGGCCTGTCGTGCCCTCAAGCGCGACGGGTCGGCCCACTAGCGAGACGTAGGTATCCTGTGCCATGGAAAGGAACCTCCTGGCATTGAATGTCGGTTGGGAGGGGCGCCGCCCGAGGTTTGGCGACTGCTGGCGGCGCCCCGGCTAGGTCAGGCCGACCGCTTCCACGGTGCCGAGCTACCGCCGCCGCCCGAAGCCGGGGCCGACGCGGCCGGCGCGGCGTTCAGCGGCGCGTAGGACTTCGGCTCGGTTTCGTCAGTCGAGTTCTTCCGAAAGCCCAGCTTCACGCGCATCGGGATGCCGTGCAGGTCTTCGCTGTCGTCGACGCGCAGCTTGCCGATGGCGTGACAGATTGAGTTGAGTTCGCGCTGCGCGATCTCCACGGCCTGCGAGTTGGTGTTCCAGAGGTTGAGGTTCGTCCAGAAGCGCCGCCCCTCGTGCTCGCCTTCGTGCACGGAGAATTCGAGCGAAATCATCTCGTTTTGCGGGTTGGCCCTGCTCGGCCGCTTTTCCGACTTGACGATCGTCGCGACGTATTCGCCCGGAGGCAGTGCCGAGCGATCGTCCATCGTCGGTCCGCCGGAGGCGTCGTATCCACTGAGGTTGCCCATTGCCATTCTCCTTTCAGGGGTTAGGCCGCGTCCGCCTTGGCGTCGCGGTGGCCGGGGAGGTGTGGGGCGAGCACGCTGTAGCCCTGCCCCGGATTGATGAGGATCTGGGCGGGCATGTCGTAGCGATTGCCCGCCTCGAACGTCGGTCGCGGCGCGAGGTTAAGGGCGCGCTGGCCGCTGCCCTTGGCCTTCACCGTCTCCTTGTTGAAGCCGCCCTTCTGCTTGTCGGTGGTGACGACCATGTTGAGGAAGCCCACCACGTCGGCCCGCTCGCGCAGGAGCGCCTCGGCCCGCTTGTGCAGCCGGATCTTGTAGCGCGAGTAGTCCTCGCGTTCCGGGTCGTTGAAGGTCTCGACCTGCTCGTGGCAGATGACGATGACCGTCATGCCTTTGGATCGCAGCGCGTCGAGGCCGTCGAGAAGGTGCCGCCAGACGACATCCGCTTCGAGGTAGCCTTTCCCGTAGCCGGGATCTTCGATGCTCTGCCAGTTGTTCCGCCGGCACGTCTCTGCCCAAACGAGCGGCTCCATCTGCGTCCCGCTGTCCAGGACGACGGTGCGGAACGGGTGGTCCTGCATGTAGAGGAATTCGATGGCTTCCTCGACCTGCGCGAACTTGGTGAACGGCTCGCCTGCAAATGTTGTGATTTCGGTGTTCCCTTCGCCTTCCTCCGTCTGGATGAAGATCGCCTCGGGAAATTCCGACGCGAGCGTGGTTTTGCCCATCTTGCCGCGCCCGTAGATCACGATGCGCGGCGGTTTCTCGTTTTTCTTTCGAACGAGACTGTCGAGAGAGATCGCCATGGCGGCCTCCTCCTGCGGCTGCAGCCTTGCGGTGATCGCCAAACCTCCGCGCGGCCTGTTGCACCTGTGCCCCGGTGCCGGGTTCCCCGGTCAGGCCGGGATTTCGACGACCCGGACGCCGTGGATTGCTTCCACGAGCCGGGCCTTGATCTGGTATTCGCGCGTCTTGCGCCCCTTCACGTCCTCGACCACGACGGCGCCATCGGCGGCGCGGACGTAGGAGAAATCGGCGCGATACTCCGCGATGTGCATGCCGTTGACCTCGAGCCGGAATCGCGGCTGCAGGCGCAAGTCGCGGATCAGGCCGGCCTCGACCTTCTGCGCGAGCACCGTGTAGCGGCGAGCTTCTGCGCGACTGTCGAACCGGATACCGTCGACGAGGGTAGGGACGGCGTTGTATTTCTGGCCACGGCTCATCACCCACCCCCCGAAAGGCCCCCGACCGGCGCGCGGCCGGCCGGGGCAGGTGCCGCG
>CAZUVG010000151.1:0-6867 GCA_964623765.1 uncultured Roseicyclus sp. | reverse complement strand
AGGGCGGCAAGAACAGGAACCAGGCGCCGATGGCGCGCAGAGCCGCTGCTGCAGCGGGAGCCTTGTGGCTCGACAGATTGTCGAGGATGACCACGTCGCCCTCGCGCAATTTCGGCAACAGTTGGGTTTCGGTGTAGAGGGTGAACATCTCGCTGTTCATCGCACCGTCGATGACCCATGGCGCGTCCAGCCGGTCGTGGCGCAGGGCCGCGACGAAGGTCTGGGTGCGCCAGTGACCGAAGGGGGCGTGATCGACGAGGCGCTGCCCGCGGGGTGCCCAGCCGCTGGTCTTGGTCATGTTGGTCTTGACGGAGGTCTCATCGACAAAAACCATCCGTTCCAGATGGTTGGCCATGAAGGGCTGGCGTTTTGTGATCCAGACACGGCGCAGATCTGCGACATCCTTGCGCTTCTGCTCAAGGGCTTGCAGGTCTTTTTTTGTGCGTCAGCCCGAGCCTGCGCAGTGCCCGCCAGACTGTGCCGCGGTGTACGTCGACACCATGTGTCTCGGCCAACTCTGAGACCAGTTCATCGAGCGTGATCTCGCCCTTGACGGCGACGCGGGCGTCGATCCAGCCGGTCAGACCCGCCAGCTTACCGTGCCCGCCGCCATTGCCTTGCCGTCGAGGCGCCAGAGATCCAGTCTCGCGACGCAGCTTGATCAGTTCGTTCACGAACTTCGGAGACACCCGGAAGTGCCTCGCCGCCTCGCGGTGCCCGTGGCCTTCATCAACGTAGGCGACAACGCGCGTCCGTAGCTCTATCGGATGTGGCTTGCCCATCTTCGACCCCTATATCTGCCTCATCAGCAGGGAATCACACCACAACCAATCTGGGAATCCTGAATCCGAAAGGTGGAGACACGCTCTAGTAGCTGCGGGCGCGGTCGACGACGTGGAGGAAGGGCGCGCCCGCCTCGCCGCGGCGGACGTTCTCGGCGATGGTCCGGCTTGCCGTCTTCGGCCGGGTCTCGGAGGCGACGTGCGGCGTGACGGTCACTTTCGGATGCGCCCAGAACGGGTGTTCGGGCGGCAACGGCTCCTCCCGGAAGACGTCGAGCGTCGCGTGGGCGATATGGCCCGCGTCGAGCACGGCGAGGAGCGCGGCGTCGTCGATCAGCGGCCCGCGCCCCGGATTCACGATCACGGCGCCCGCCGGCAGACGCGCCAGGCGAGAGGCGTCGAGGAGGTTCTCCGTCTCCGGCGTGAGCGGCAGCAGAAGGACGACGATCTCGGCCCCGGAGAGCACCGTGCGGAGCCCGTCTTCGCCCGAAAAGGTCGCCACCCCCTCGATCGTCCTGAGGGTCCGGCTCCAGCCCGACACGCGGAAGTTCAGGCCCGCGAGCGCCGTCGCGCAGGCCGACCCGAGTTCGCCCAGCCCCAGCATCGCGACCCTGCGGTCCCGTGCGAGCGGCGGATATTCCGGCCTCCACTCTCCGGTCTGGCGGGCGAGGAAGCTGTCGATGCCGAGATGGTGGCGCAGCACGTGGCCCGTCACCCATTCGACCATTCCCTCGGTCAGCCCCGCCTCGACCATGCGGCAGAGCGGGATCGTCAGCGTTTCGTTGTGGACCACGTTCTCGACGCCGGCCCAGAGGTTCAGAACGGCCTTCGCGCGGGTATAGGGGCGGAAGTCCTGCACGGCGCTGTTGGGGGCGTAGACGATGTAGTCGACCGCCTCGGGCGGGAAATCCCGGCGCAGGTCGACCTCGAGCCCCGTCTCGGCGAACGCGTCGAGGAGGAGGGGGCGGTATTGCTCCCAGCGGTCCGCACTGGCGGCGAAGAGAATGTTGATCATCTGTTCCTGGCTCTGTGGACGTGAGCGGACTGGACGAGCCCGAAGGCCGCCATGAGGACGAGCATCGCCGAGCCGCCGTAGCTGACGAGCGGCAGCGGCACGCCGACGACGGGCGCGAGGCCCATGACCATCGACATGTTCACCGCGAAGTAGAGGAAGAACGCGCCGGCGATGCCGATGATCAGCAGCGACGAGAAGCGGTCGCGGTTCTGCAGCGCCGCGGCGATGCAGAAGAACAGGATGAGCGCGTAGAGCGCGAGGAGCGACATGCCGCCGACGAAGCCGAATTCCTCGGCGAGCGTGGTGAAGATGAAGTCGGTGTGCTTCTCGGGCAGGAAGTTCAGCCGCGACTGGGTTCCCTGCATGAAGCCGCGCCCCGAGATCCCGCCCGAGCCGAGCGCGATCTTCGACTGGGTGATGTGATAGCCCGCGCCGAGCGGGTCCTGGGAGGGATCGAGGAAGGTGTCGATGCGGCGGTACTGGTAGTCCTCGAGGAGCTGCCACGGCGTGCCCCGCGAGGAGAACACCGCGGTGACCGCGCCGACGCCCGCGCCCACGACCGCGCCGAAATACCACCACGAGACGCCGGCGGCGAGCATCACGATGCCTCCCCCCGCGACGAGCAGGATCGCGGTGCCGAGATCGGGCTGGATCAGCGTGAGGCCCGTGGGCAGCAGGATCAGCAGGACCGGGATGATCACCCAGAGCGGGCGCGAGACCTTCCGGACGTCGAGCCGGTCGTAATAGGCCGCCAGCACCATCACGAGGGTGATCTTCGTGACCTCGGAGGGCTGCAGCCGCATGAAGCCGAGGTCGATCCAGCGCTGCGCGCCCATGCCGACCACGCCGAAGAACTCGACGAAGAGAAGCAGCAGGATCGACAGAGCGTAGGCGAGCGCCGCGACGTTGCGCCAGAACCAGATCGGCACCATGGCGACGACGAACATCACCCCGAGGCCGAGGCCGAAGCGGATCATCTGCGGCTCGGCCCAGCGGTCGAAGTCTCCCCCGGCGACGGAAGTCAGCATCAGGAACCCGATCGAGGCCACCGCCGTGAGCAGGATGACCAGCGGCCAGTTCAGGTAGAGCACCTTGCGGAGCCCCGTCGGAACGGTCCGGACGGTGTATTCGAGATAACTCACGCGCGGCTCCGCACCGGGCCGGGGGCTATGGGCTCGACGAGGCGGAGCCCGCTCAGCATGGTCTTGATGCGTTCGCGCTGGTCCGACGGATAGGCCTCGATCGGCGGCAGGCCTCCGTAGAGCGCGAAGAGCATCACGTCGCGCCCCACCGGCGCGGCCGCCGAAGACCCTCCGCCGCCATGCTCCACGACGACCGAACAGGCGTATTTCGGTCTGTCGAAGGGCGCGAAGCAGACGAAGAGGCCGTGGTCGCGGCGCTCCCACGGCAGATCCTCGTTGCGGAACACGCCCTGGGCGCGTTCGGCCGCGGAGATGTTGCGGACCTGGCTCGTGCCGGTCTTGCCCGCCATCTCCATCCCCTCGGCGACGATCCGCGAGCGCCAGGCCGTGCCGCGCCGGCCGTTCGACGTCTCGTGCATCGCCTCGTCGATCAGGCGGAACCACCGCCGGTCGAAGGGCAGCGCCTCGTGCGTCTCGACGGGAACCTCGACGCCGTCGATGGACTTCACGAGGCGCGGCGAGACGGCCCGGCCGGTGGCGAGCCGCGCCGTCATCACGGCGAGCTGAAGCGGCGAGGCGAGCACGAAGCCCTGCCCGATCGTGGAGTTGAGCGTATCGCCCTGCTGCCAGCGCTCGCCGCGGCGGAGTTCCTTCCACCTGCGTGTCGGCGTCAGCCCCTCGGCGATGCCGGACATCGGAAGCTCGTGGCGCACGCCGATGCCGAGCTGGTTCGCCACCTCGGTGATCCGGTCGATTCCGACCCGCTGCGCGACATCGTAGTAGTAGACGTCGCAGCTTTCGACGAGCGACTTGTTGAAGTCCGTCCAGCCGTGCCCGCCGCGCTTCCAGCAGTGGAACCGCCGGTTGCCGAGCCGGTAATGCCCCGGGCACCAGACCGTCTCGTCCGGCGTGATCTTGCCGTCCTGAAGGGCGGCGAGGGCGGTCACCATCTTGTAGGTGGAGCCGGGCGGATAGGTGCCCTGCACCGTCTTGTCGGCGAGCGGGCGGTACTTGTCCTCGAGCAGCCCGCGGTAATCGGGCGACGAGATGCCGCGAACGAAGAGGTTGGCGTCGTAGGACGGCGAGGACGCGCAGGCGATAAGATCCCCGGTCTCGACATCCATGACGACGACCGCGGCGCTTTCGCCCGCGAGCCGCTCCTTGATGAAGTTCTGAAGCCGGTAGTCGACGGTGAGCTGGATATCGGCGCCCGGAATCCCGTCGTCCCGGCCAAGCTCGCGCATGACCCGCCCCGCCGCGTTGATCTCGATCCGCCGGGTGCCGGCCTTGCCACGGAGAAGCTCCTCGTGCCGCGCTTCCACGCCGAGCTTGCCGATCTGGAAGCGCGGGATCTGGAACAGCGGGTCGGGGTCTTCCATCTTGGAGAGATCGTAGTCGCTGACGGGGCCCACGTAGCCCACGACATGGGCGAAATCCTGGCCCATCGGGTAGAAGCGGGACAGGCCGACCTCGGTCGAGATCCCGGGCAGCGCCGGAGCGTTCACCGCGACCCGGCTGAAGTCCTCCCACGACAGGCGGTCGGCGAGGGTGACGGGAACGAAGGGGCTGCGCCGCTTCATCTCGCGGAGCGCGCGTTCGAGCTCGAGCTCGTCGAGGTCGATGAGCGCGCGGAGCTTGGCCACCACCTCGTCCACGTCGCCGGCGTCCTCGCGGACGATGATGATCCGGTAATTCTGCGAGTTGTCCGCGACGATGACGCCGTTGCGGTCGAAGATGAGCCCGCGCGCCGGAGGCATCAGGCGCATGTTGATCCGGTTCTCCTCGGCGAGAAGCCTGTACTCTTCGGCCTCGTCGATCTGGAGCTGGCGCATCCTGAGCCCGAGCGCCCCCATGAAGGCAAGCTGGGCGCCGCCGACGACCATGGCGCGGCGCGAGATCCTGCGCGTGCTTTCTTCGATGTCCTTCGGCGACTGCTTCATAGACGGCGTCCCATGTCGTCGACCTCGCCCGGCGCGGCCCGGCGCAGGCCGAAGGCGAAGGCGGTCACGCCCACCACCACGGGGTAGGCGAGTATCGTCAGGATAAGATGGATCAGCGTCAAGCCGAGGGAGGGCTGATCCACCATGAACGCGAGACGCGCAAGCGCCTCTCCCAGCGTCATCGCCAGCAGCACGCCCGCGACGAGCCCCCATTCGACGAGGAACGGCAGATCGCGCAGGCCCTGTTCGCGCACCCGCAGGAACTCCGTCCCGAGCACGACGATGGCCGCCCAGAGCCCCGGCGGACGCATGAACAGGAAGTCGGCGGCGAGCATCACCACGGCGATCAGGCCGATCGGAACGAAATCCGGCCGACGCAGGACCCAGGCGATCGCCAGGAGCGCGAGGAGGTCGGGACCGGGAAGCCCGCCCGACCCCGATCCGAGCGGCAGGAGCTGCACGAAGGCGACGAGCGTGGCGACGCCGACGAAGGCCGACCGCCAGATGACGCGCTGCAGGGCGAGCGACTCAGCCATCGGCGCTGTCCTCCCCGGAGATGATCCCGGCCGCAGGCATCGGCGTCTCCGGCGGATCGGCCGGAACGACGAGTTCTCCGGGCTGGTCGATGGGCGGCGGGCCGCCGCTTCTGAGGACCCGGAGGAACTCCAGCCTTGCGTAGTCGGCGGCGGGCCGCGCCCGCAGGCGGCCGTCGGTGCCCAGGACGACCTGCCCGACGAGGAGGCCCGCGGGGAACACCGCCCCGTTCGCCGACGAGATGATGCGGTCCCCGGGGCTCACCTCGCCCGGATCCTCGACGAATTCCACCAGCGGCAGGGACGAGTTGTCGCCCATCAGCATCGCGCGCTGTCCCGAGGGCTGGATCGTGACCGGAACGCGGCTGTTGGAATCGGTGAGCAGGATCACCCGGCTCGTCGAGTGGCCGACCCCGAAGATCCGCCCGACGAGGCCGAGGCCATCTGTCGTCGCCCAGCCGTCGCGGATGCCGTCCCGCGCGCCGACGTTGAGAAGCACCGACTGCCGGAACGGCGAGCCGGAATCGGCGAGCACGACGCCCGTGACATAGGTGAGAGCCGGATCGAGACGGACGCGGTTGAGGTCCAGAAGCTTGGCGTTCTCCTGCTCGAGCTGCAGCGCCGCCTCGCGCCACGCCCGCATCTGCCGAAGCTCCCGGCGAAGCTCCTGGTTCTGATCGTAGAGGCTCGCGTAGGACTGGAAGCCCTCGACCATCTCGGCGGTCTTGGTGACGGGCACGAGCGCCCATTCGAGGTTCGGCACGATCCGGTCGACGATGGCCGCGCGCAGCCGTTCCGCACGCGGGCTGTCGATCCGCCAGAACAGGAAGACCGCGAGCAGCACGAGCACCGTCCCCGCGACGAGGATGCGCCGGATCGGGCGGGCGAAGTCTTCGCTGCTGCCTCGGTCTCTTGCCACGGCCTATTCCCCGGGCCGGCAGGGGCCGGCCGTCTAGCTGTCGTAGTCTATCACATGCCGGAGCTGTTTTTCGTACTCCAGCGCCTTGCCGGTCCCGATCGCCACGCAATTGAGGGATTCGTCGGCGACCGAGATCGCGAGCCCCGTCTGTTCGCGCAGCGCGAGATCGAGGTCGCCCAGAAGCGCCCCGCCGCCCGTCAGCATCACGCCCCGGTCGACGATATCGGCGGCGAGATCCGGCGGCGTCGCCTCGAGCGCGGTCATCACCGCCTCGCAGATCGTCTGCACGGGTTCCGACAGCGCCTCGGCCACCTGCGCCTGGTTGATCTCGGTCTCCTTCGGCACGCCGTTCAGGAGATCCCGTCCCCGGATCTGCAGCGATGCGCCGCGCCCGTCGTCGGGCATCCGCGCCGTGCCGATCGTGGTCTTGATCCGCTCGGCGGTCGATTCGCCGATGAGAAGGTTATGCTGGCGGCGGAGATAGGAGATGATCGCCTCGTCCATCCTGTCGCCGCCGACGCGGACCGACCGGGCAT
>CAZUVG010000150.1:5955-6938 GCA_964623765.1 uncultured Roseicyclus sp. | reverse complement strand
GGCGGTCCGGCGCGCCGGTGGAACGGCGCGAGCTGACGCAGTGGTTCTTCCGCATCTCCGACTTCGCCGAGGAGCTTCTGGAAGCCATCGACCATCTCGACCACTGGCCCGAGAAGGTGAAGCTCATGCAGCGGAACTGGATCGGCAAGTCGCGCGGTCTCCAGTTCTCGTTCTCGCTGATCGACGGCCCCGAGGGCCACGACCGGGTGGAGGTCTACACCACCCGCCCAGACACGCTCTTGGGCGCGTCTTTCGTCGGCGTCTCGCCGGATCACCCCCTGGCCAGGGCCGTGGCCCGCCATGACGACGAGGCCGCCGCCTTCATCGAGGACTGCCAGCACCTCGGCACCTCCGAAGAAGAGATCGAGAAGGCGGAAAAGCGCGGCTACGACACCGGCCTTCGCGTCCGCCATCCGTTCGACAACGACTGGGAACTGCCGGTCTACATCGCGAACTTCATCCTGATGGACTACGGCACCGGCGCGATCTTCGGCTGCCCCGCCCACGACCAGCGCGACCTCGACTTCGCGCGGAAGTATGACCTGCCCGTGATCGACACCTTCATCGCGCTCCATGGCGGCCATCCCGTGCAGGACGAGGCCTACGTCCCGCCCAAGACCGAGAAGGTCCAGTGGCTCAAGAACTTCGCCTGGCACGAAGTTGCCACCGGCGAGGAGGCGATCGACGCCGCCATCGCGTTCTGCGAGGAAAACGGTGTCGGCCAGGGCGTGACGAAGTTCCGCCTGCGCGACTGGGGCCTCTCGCGACAGCGCTACTGGGGCTGCCCGATTCCCGTGGTCCACTGCGAGGATTGCGGCGTGGTCCCCGAGCGGAAGGAGAACCTGCCGATAGAACTGCCGCGCGACGTGTCCTTCGACGTGCCGGGCAACCCGCTCGACCGGCACCCGACGTGGCGCGACTGCGCCTGCCCGGCCTGCGGCGAACCGGCGAAGCGCGAGACCGACACGATGGACACCTTCGTC
>CAZUVG010000150.1:0-5945 GCA_964623765.1 uncultured Roseicyclus sp. | reverse complement strand
CGCGGTTCACCGCGCCCCGCGCGGACACGCCGACGGATATGGCCGAGGCCGGGTACTGGATGAACGTCGACCAGTATATCGGAGGGATCGAGCACGCGATCCTGCACCTGCTCTACTCCCGCTTCTTCGCCCGCGCGATGAACGAGACGGGGCATCTGCCCGACAAGTGCCGCGAGCCGTTCGACGCGCTTTTCACGCAGGGGATGGTCACCCACGCGATCTACGTCACCCGCGACGAGAAGGACCGCCCGGTCTACCACTACCCCGAGGACGTGGAGGTCCATAACGTCGACGGCGGCCAGATCGCGATCCTTGCCGCCGACGCGGAGAAAATCCGCGCCGAGGCGGGCAGCGTGGAGGAGTTCGACCGCAGGCTGATGGCGCTGAAGGGCGCCGACCCGGCGCTCAAGCATGTCAGCCGCGTGGACGTGGTGCCTTCGGCCAAGATGTCGAAATCCAAGAAGAACGTGGTCGATCCCATGGCCATCGTCGCGCAGCACGGGGCGGACACGGCACGCTGGTTCGTGCTGAGCGATTCGCCCCCCGAACGCGACGTGGAATGGACCGCGTCCGGAGCAGAGGCCGCCAACCGCCATCTCGCCCGCGTGTATCGTATCGCCGCCGAGATCGCCGACGACGAGACGCCCACGGGTCCGGGCGACGATGCACTCCTGCGCGAGATGCACCGGGCGATCTTCGACGTCACGAACGGCATCGAGAGCTTCGGCTTCAACGCCGCCATCGCGCGGCTCTATGCCTTCACCAACACGCTGGCAAAGTCGGACGCGGGGGCGGTGACGAAGCGTGCCGCGATGAAGGCGCTGGCGCAGCTCATGTCGCCGATGACCCCGCACCTGTCCGAGGAGATCTGGCACATGCTGGGCGGCGAGGGCCTCGTGGCCGAGGCGCCATGGCCCGCCGCCGACGCGGCGATGCTCGTCGAGGACACGGTTACCCTGCCGATCCAGGTGAACGGCAAGCGGCGCTCGGAAATCACGGTCGCGCGGGACGCTTCGAAGGAAGAGGTTGAAAAGACCGCGCTGGCCGACGACGCTGTGGTGAAGGCCCTCGGTGGCGGGGTGCCGAAGAAGGTGATCGTCGTGCCGGGCCGGATCGTCAATGTCGTCCTCTGACCGC
Source organism: uncultured Roseicyclus sp. (assembly GCA_964623765.1). Lineage (GTDB taxonomy): Bacteria > Pseudomonadota > Alphaproteobacteria > Rhodobacterales > Rhodobacteraceae > Roseibacterium. The sequence continues at coordinate 4,808 of CAZUVG010000150.1, read as the reverse complement.
AGAAGCGTCCTCGCGCTGCTGGCCGCCCTGCCGCTCGCGGCCTGCGGCTTCACCCCTGTCTACGGGCCGGGCGGATCGGGCGACCGCCTGCGCGGCCAGATCGAGATGGAGGCGCCGGGGAACCAGCTTGCCTTCAGCCTGGTGTCGCGGCTGGAGGACCGGCTGGGTCGTGCCGCCACTGCGCCCTACCGGCTGGACTACCGGATCACCACCTCGCAGAGCGCCCTCGCGATCACCGATGCCGACGAGATCAACCGGATCAACATCACCGGCACCGTCGCCTTCTCCGTCACCGAGGCAGCCACGGGCCGCGTGGTCCAGTCGGGCGACGTGGCGACCTTCACCGCCTACGCCACCTCCGGCTCGCCCGTCGCGACCACGGCGGCGCGGCGGGATGCGCAGGATCGGCTGATGATCGCGCTGGCCGACCAGATCGTCGCGCGGCTCCTGGCCGGGGTCGACGACTGGGCATGAAGCTCTCCGCGCGCGACGCGAACGCCTGGCTTCGCAAGCCCGACCCCGATGCCGCCGGCTGCCTGATCTACGGCGAGGACGCCGTCCGTGTCGGGCAACTGCGAGCGGGCCTGCTCTCGACGCTGCTCGGCCCCGGCGCGGAGGAGGAGATGCGCCTGACCCGCATCGCGGCGGCAGACCTTCGCTCGGACCAGGCTTCACTGCTTGACGCGGTCAAGGCTGTAGGCTTCTTTCCGGGCCAGCGCGTCGTGCTCGTCGAGCAGGCGACCGACGGGCTCTCGCCGGTCTTCGAGGCGGCGCTGTCCGACTGGAAACCGGGCGATGCGCAGATCGTGGCGACGGCCGGGTTGCTGCCGAAGCGGTCCTCGCTGCGCAAGCTGTTCGAGGGGGCCAAGAATGCCGTCACGATCGCGGTCTACGACGACCCGCCGGCCCGCGCGGAGATCGAGGCGCTCCTGCGGGACGCGGGGGTGGGCGAGGTCGAGCGAGAGACGATGACCGATCTCGAAACGCTGGCCCGCACGCTCTCCTCCGGCGATTTCCGCCAGACGGTCGAGAAGCTCGGCCTCTACAAGCACGGCGACGCGACACCTGCGAGCGCCGCGGATCTCGACGCCGTCGCGCCGCTTTCGCGGGAGGCGGAACTCGACGACATCCTCGACGCCACCGCCGAGGCCGCCTCGGGCGCCATTGGTCCGATCCTCTCGCGGCTGACGGCACAGGGCGTGGCCCCCGTGACGCTGTGCATCGCCGCCGAACGCCATTTCCGCGCGCTTCACGCCGCTGCCTCCCATCCGGGCGGCGCCGAAGCCGGGCTGTCGGCCCAGCGCCCGCCTGTCTTCGGCCCGAGGCGCGACAGGCTGAAGCGGCAACTCTCGCGCTGGCGGCGGCCCCAGCTGGAGACCGCGATCTCGATGTTGCTGGAGACGGACCTCGCGCTGCGCTCCTCGACGGAGGCGCCGCAGATGGCGATGATGGAACGCACGCTGATCCGGCTGGCGATGCTGCCGGCGCGCGGACGATGAGAGGAGCGGACATGGCGGACTACAAGGTGATCGGCGCGACGAAGAGCCGGACGCTCCGCGTGCTGTGGATGCTGGAGGAGATCGGCGCGGAGTACGAGCATGTTCCCGCCGCTCCGCGCTCGGAGGAGGTGACGCGCTTCAACCCGGCGGGCAAGGTTCCGGTGCTGATCGCCGACGGCGTGCCCATTTCCGATTCGGTCGCGATCATGACCTTCCTTGGCGACCGGCATCAGGCGCTGACCCATGCCCCCGGCACGATCGAGCGTGCGCGGCAGGACAGCCTGACGCAGGCCATCGTGGACGAATTCGACGCCGCCCTGTGGATGGCGGCGCGCCACAGCTTCGTCCTCCCCGATGACATGCGCATGCCGGGAATCAAGGACAGCCTGCGCTGGGAGTTCGAGCGCTCGCAAGACGGCTTCGTGCCGCGCATGGCCGAGGACGGCCCGTTCCTGATGGGCCCCGAGATGACGATCCCCGACATCCTGCTCGCCCATTGCATGAGCTGGGCCATCGCCGCGAAGTTCCCGGTGACCGAGCCTTTCCGCGAGCACGCCAGCCGGATGCGCGACCGACCGGCCTACGCGCGGGCCGCGGCCGGCTGACCGGTCAGCCGGTGCCGTCCCGCCAGTCCGCTGCATGCCGACCTGCGTGCAGACCGGTGGCGAGGCAGCCCGTCACGAGGTAGCCGCCCGTCGGCGCCTCCCAGTCCAGCATCTCGCCCGCGACGAAGACGCCGGGCAGCGCGCGGAGCATGAGGCCGGCATCGACCGCCTTTCGCGTCACGCCGCCCGCGGTGGAAATCGCCTCGTCCATCGGCCGTGGGCCCCCGTGGCGTACGGGCAGTGCCTTGATAAGACGGGCAAGGTCGGCGCCGTCCGGCAGCGGCCGGCCGAACTCCTGCAGGAGCGCACGCTTCACCGGGTCGAGGCCCGGCACCTGCGCAAGGTGACGGGAGAGCGTGCGCTTCTTCGGACGCGCGGCGAGGCGCCGGGCAATGTCGTCTTCCCTCCGGTCGGGCAGGAGGTCGAGGGCAAAGGGCGCCCCGTCGCGGATGTCCGCCGACACCGCATAGACACCGCCGCCCTCGAGCCCGCGCGCCGAGACGACGGCCTCGCCCCGCACGCGCCGCGCCCCGGCGATCAGGGCCACGGCCTTCAAGGGCCGCCCGAAATGCGGCGCCATGTGCTCCGACCAGTCGACGCGGAAACCCATGTTCGCCGGCCGGAACGGCGCGAGGTCCACGCCATGCGTCGCCAGAACCGCCGCCCATTGCCCGTCGGATCCCAGCCGGCGCCAGCTTGCCCCGCCGAGCGCCAGCACCGCGACCCGAGGGCAAAGGCGCCGTGCACCGTCGCGCGTGTCGAATAGCCAGTCGCCGCCGTCGAGCCCGCTCCAGCGCCAGCCGAGGCGCATCTCCGCCCCGATCCGGCCGAGCCATGCCCGCAGGAGGGGCGAGGCCTTCATCGCCTTCGGAAACACCCGCCCGGTCGAGCCGGTGAACACCTCCTGCCCCAGTCCCTCCGCCCAGGCCACGGCCTCGCCCGGGCCGAAGGCCCGAAGCATCGGCGCGAGCCAGTCGGCAGGCGCGCCAAAGGCCGCGGCGAAGTCGGGCAGCGGCTCGGCCTTCGTGAAGTTGAGCCCGGACTTGCCCGCCATCAGGAACTTGCGTCCCGCGCTCGGCTTCGCCTCGGCGACGACCACGTGGCGCCCCCGGCGTGCCAGCGTCTCGGCGGCCATCAGGCCCGCCGGGCCCGCGCCAATCACCAGCGCGTCGATCTCCTCTGACTTGTCCCAGGCGCCGGGCCCCCCAAATTTCTCAGCCATGGACACCGCCACCCCGACCGCCGCGGGCGATCCAGCCTGCCCGCTCTGCCTGCGCCCGATCCCGCCGCATGCGAAGCAGAGCGTTCACCACCTCGTTCCGCGCCTGCGCGGCGGCAAGGGCGGGCCAACCGTCCTTCTGCACCAGATCTGCCACAACGAGATCCACGCCACGCTGTCGGAGGCCGAACTCGCGCGAAGCTACAACACGCCAGAGGCCCTGCGCACTCATCCCCGAATCGCGCGCTTCGTGGACTGGGTGTCGAAGCGGCCGGCCGACTTCCATGCGAAGACCCCGGGCGCCCGGCGCGGCTGGAAACGGCGGTGACGCTGGCAAAGGCACCGACGTCAGCCGTCGCACATCGCCTTGATCCGGCGCAGGTTCCCGGGCTCGCCCACGCAGGCATCCGCGGCGATGTCGCCGACCGACTGGCGCAGGTGCTCGGCCAGCACGATCCGGTCGACAAGGCCGAAGTCGTAGGCCTCCTCCGCCGAAAGCTTCTGCCCGCCGAGGAGGAGAAGCTTGGCCCGCGACGGTCCTACGAGGTCGCGGAGCCGCCCGGGATCCGAGGGCTGGGGCAAAAAGCCGAGCTTCGCCACCGGATAGAAAAACCGCGCACCGGGCACGGCGACCCGCATGTCGCAGGCCAGCGCCATGGCGAATGCGCCGCCCGCAAGCGTGCCGTTGAGCGCGGCGATCGTCAGGCAGGGAAGTGCGGCGATGGCGCCGGACACCTCCTCCCAGAGCGGCGACGTGGCGAGGCCGGCGCGTGCCTCCTCCATGTCGGCGCCGGCGGAAAAGACCTTGTCACCGGCGCCCGTCAGGACGAAGGCGCGCAGGCCGTCATCCTCGCGCGCCTCGGCGAGGATCTCCGCCATCCGCTCCAGCATTGCCGCCGTGACCGCGTTGGCCTTCTCCGGCCGGTCGAGCGTGACCGTCCAGAGCGGCCCGTCCCTCTCCAGCCCGATCATGCCGTGAGGCCCAGCGTCTGGCGTATCTCGGGCGCGCGCAGCGAGATCTCCTCGCCAAGGTGCGCGTCGGCCTCGGCGGTGCACATCCACGACAGCGCTGCGGCAGGCCATTCGGGCGGAACGTGATCCTCCCATTCGAGTTCGCTCACCGGGTTGACGCCCGAGGCCTTGATGTCCTTCTGCATCTGCGTGGCCACCGTTCCGGGCGAGAGGCCCATGGCCCGGATACCGGCCGCGCCGTGCTCCAGGTGGAGGGCGCGCGTCAGCATCGCCGCCCCTGCCTTCGACGCGCAATAGGCGCTCCAGTGCTCCAGCGGGTTGTGCGCCGCCCCGGAGCTGACGGTGACGATCGTCCCGCCACCCTGTGCCAGCATCCCGGGCAGGACCGCGCGCATCCCGTGGAAGACACCCTTGAGGTTGATGTCGATCACCTGCCCCCAGCCCCCCGGATCGACCTCCTCGATCCCGGCGATGGGCTCGATGGCACCGGCGTTGTTGATCAGGATATCGACC
>CAZUVG010000149.1:0-6943 GCA_964623765.1 uncultured Roseicyclus sp. | reverse complement strand
GTCAGGACGAGGCCGACCGGGCTGCCCAGAAGCACGAGGCCGAACAGGGCGTCGTCCGCCCCGATCTGTGCCTTCAGCACGGGCAGCGTCGCGGCGAAGCTGCCAAAGACGAGGCCCATGGCGCTGAAGCCCAGCACCGGGCGCTGCGACGTACGGAGGGCGGACAGGACGGCCATGCAAGGCCTCTGCCACGCCCCGCCGCCCCCCGCAAGCGCGCCCGCGGTCGCCATAGGCGCCATAGGGATGCGCTCCCGCAGCCCTCCGCCCGGGCATGGCATTTCCGTCTTCCCTTGCCTGCAGATTCCGCCTATACGCGCGGCTTCATCGGGGCCCGACACCCTTGGAGGCGGCCCCTCAGTATATGGAGAATTGCAATGGCTGGTGAGATTCCCAATCTCGTCGCCGAGGCACGGACGGGGACAGGCAAGGGGGCCGCCCGTCAAGCTCGCCGCGAAGGCAAGGTGCCCGGTGTTGTCTACGGTGGCGGCAAGGACCCGCTGCCGATCCAGGTTCCCTTCAACGTCCTCGTGAAGCGCCTGAAGGAAGGCCGCTTCCTCTCGACGCTGTTCAACCTGAAGATCGAAGGCGAGGATGACGTGCGGGTGATCTGCCGCGGCGTGCAGCGCGACGTGGTAAAGGACCTGCCGACGCATGTCGACTTCATGCGCCTGCGCCGGACGTCCAAGGTGAACCTGTTCATCCCGGTCGAGTTCGTGGGCCACGAGGAGGCGCCCGGTCTCAAGCGCGGCGGCGTCCTGACCGTGGTGCGCCCGGAGGTGGAACTATACGTCACCGCGGGCGACATTCCCGAGAAGATCGTGGCGGACCTCAGCGGGCGGAATATCGGCGAGGTTCTGCACATCTCGGACATCCCCCTGCCCGAGGGGGCAAAGCCGGTGATCGACCGCGACTTCGTGATCGCCAACATCACCGCGCCGTCCGGTCTTGTCAGCGCCGAAGCCGCGGCGGACGAGGCCGAGGAAGAGGCCGAGGCCTGATCGAGGGGCCGCCTCTGCGGAACGAGTTCGGAATTCCGGAACCGCCGGGTCGCCCCCGGCGGTTTCTTCGTGTCCCGGGCCGTCACCCGGTCCGCACGCCGATATCCTCGCCCGATGGGGCGAACAGGATCTTTCCCTCGCTCATGTTGGCGGCATAAGCCGACAGGGCCTGCACCCCGTGGTCGAGGCCATGGACGCCCGCAACGCGGCTCTCGGCGAAACCGCCCCGCAAGGCCCGCACCGCCGCCCGCGTGATCCAGAGTTGCTCTGGCAAGCTCCGCCCGGTCATCCAGCGCGAGAGCCAGAAGCCCCGGACCGCGAGGCCCCTGAAGATCATCGTGCCGGTATGGAGCGAAACCGCTTCCCGCCCGAGCCCGCCGTAGACAAGAATCTCGCCGCCCGGCCGCAGCGCCTCGCCGAGACGGAAGGTGAGCCCGCCGCCCACCGCGTCGAAGGCCATGCGGCAACGCAGGCGGCGACAGGTCTCGGCCAGCGCCTCGTCGAAATCGGGGTGGTCGGTGGACAGGACGTAGCGCGCACCCTCCCCGCGCAGTTCCTCGGCCTGTTCGGACCGGCGCACGACGTTGACGATCTTGACCCCGGCCTGCCGGGCACGGGCCCGGATCATTCGCCCGAGCGCCCCGCCCGCCGCGGTCGAGATCGCCGACCAGTGCCCGCCCTGCCGCGCGATGCGGACCAGCGCGATCGCGGTCACGGGATTGACGAAGCTCATGGCGGCGGATCCGAGGGGCATGTCCCTCGGCAACGCGATGCAGCGCGCCGCCTGCGTCACGGCATATTCGGCCCATAGCCCCTGCCGGTCGGCGATGCAGGCGACCGGGCGCCCCTCGAGCGCCCGGGCGAGCACACCGCCGCCGTGAGCCACGACGCGCCCCGATCCCTCCAGGCCCGGGACGAGTGGAAAGTCCCAGCCGATGCCGTAGTCCCCGGACACGGTCGACAGGTCCGAGGGGTTTATCGGGGAGGCCGCCACCCGGACCAGCACCTCGCCCTGCCCCGGTCTCGGCACCGGGCGTTCCTCCACCCGCGGCGCCGCTCCCGGCTCGGGCACGACGAGGGCACGCATGGTCTCGGGGATGGCGTGGCGGGACTCGGTCATGGCTTGCTCCATTCCAGCGTTCAGCCTGCCCGCTTGTCGGAACCTTGGCAAATGCCGCGCGGACTGGCATCACCCCGGGCAGGCGGAGGTGCTGCACATGAAACTCTGGGTCGGGCTCGGCAACCCGGGCGCGAAATACGCGGGCAACCGGCACAACATCGGCTGGATGGCGGTGGAACGCATAGCGGCGGACCATGGTTTCGGCCCGTGGCGTTCGAAGTTCCAGGGCTCCGTGACCGAGGGCGCGCTGGGCGGCGAGAAGGTGCTTCTCCTCAAGCCCGAGACCTTCATGAACCTTTCGGGCCAGTCGGTGGGCGGGGCCATGCGCTTCTACAAGCTCGCGCCCGCGGACGTCACGGTCTTCCACGACGAACTGGACCTCGCGCCTGGCAAGGTGCGGGTGAAGCAGGGCGGCGGCCATGCGGGGCACAACGGGCTCCGGTCGATCCACGAGCATATCGGCGCGGACTACGCGCGCGTGCGCCTCGGCATCGGGCATCCAGGGCACAAGGATCGTGTCGCGGGCTATGTCCTATCCGATTTCGCCAAGGCCGACCAGGTCTGGCTCGACGACCTCCTGCGCGGCGTGGCGGACGGCGCGCCCGACCTTGCGGCAGGCGACGGCGGCAGGTTCCTGAACGCGGTGGCGAATCGGACGGCACCCGCCCGCAACGGAACGCAGGCGACGCCCGATGGCGCCGGGGGCCCGGCGCCGAAGCCGGAAACCGACGCGCCCGACACCGACAAGCGCAGCCCGCTCCAGCGCCTCGTGGACAGGTTCCGGTGAGCGCCCCCGTCGCGGCGACGGAGACCGAGGCCCGGGTCCGCGGCGCCTTCCGAAGCCAGGGAAGAAGCTGCGCGATGCTGGGCTCCGCCTTCATGGGCCGGCTCATGCCGCTCGTGGCCCAGCGCCTTGCGCCAGACACGCACCCGGGTGCGCGCATCCTGTCGTGGCCGGGCGAGGTGGGCCCCGCCGGGCTGTCGGTCCCGCTCCGTCTGGCCGGAGCGCTCCACGCGCTCGTCCTCGACGGGGCCGATCCCGGCCTCGCCGACGCCTACCCGCCCAACGATGTTCCCGACGATGCGCTTTGGCGCGCGGTCGAAAACGCTTTGGCAAGGCACTCCGACCGGATCATGTCCTGGCTCGACCAAGCGCCGCAGACCAACGAGGTTCGGCGCGCCGCCGTCGTTCTGCCGGCGCTCTGGTGGCTTCTCGCGCGCACCGGGCCCTTGCCGCTGGAACTCTCGGAACTCGGCGCGAGCGCGGGGCTGAACCTCTCGCTCGACCGCTTCGCCATCCAGACGCCGCATGGCACCGCCGGGCCGGAGGACAGCCCCGTGCGTCTCCACCCCGAATGGCGCGGCGCGCCGCCTGCGCCCCTGCCCCTCGACGTGGCGGAGCGGGCGGCCGTCGACTGCAATCCACTCGATCCTTCGGACCCGGCCCATGCCTTCCGGCTCATGTCCTTCCTCTGGCCCGACCAGCCCGAGCGGATGGCGCTCACGCGCGGTGCCATCGCCCTTGCCTCGACACGGCCCGACGCCGAGGACGCCGCGCCATGGCTCGAGCGGCGCCTCGCGGCGCGGGGACCAGGACGGCTCCATGTCGTCTACACCACCGTTGCCTGGCAGTATTTCCCGCCCGAGACGCAGGCCGCCTGCACCGCGGCGCTCGAGACGGCCGGGGCACGGTCCGATCCCGCCTCTCCTCTCGCCCATGTCGCCTTCGAGGCCGACGGCCAGCGCGGGAGTGCCGCGCTCTACGTCCGGCTCTGGCCGCAGCACCCCGCGCCCGAATTGCTTGCACGTGCCGATTTTCACGGCCGCTGGGTCGATTGGCAGGGTTAGCCTTTGCACCTTGCCACTTGCCTGCTAGCGTCTGCCTCGCGCGACAGGGGAGATCATCATGGCATTCGAGATGGAGGAGTCCGTCAACGTTTACGGGCACAAGCTGCAATCCTGCTCGGAGGACCCGATGACGGGCTTCTTCCGCACCGGAGCCTGCGAGACCTGCCGCGAGGACCACGGGGTCCATACCGTCTGCGCGGTGATGACGGACGAGTTCCTCGCCTTCTCGAAATACGTCGGCAACGATCTCTCCACGCCGCGGCCCGAGTTTTCCTTTCCCGGGCTCAGGGCGGGGGACCAGTGGTGTCTGTGTGCGACGCGCTTCCTGCAGGCCCACGAAGAGGGCGTTGCGCCGAAGGTGCGGCTCTCGGCCACCCACGAGCGGACGCTCGACGTCGTTCCGCTGGAGGTGCTCGAGGCGCACGCGCTGGACGGCTGACCGTGCCGCGCATGGCCCTCGCCTGCCGTCTGCTGGCCATGGCCAATGCGGCCGTGTGGGACGGCGATCTGCGGTCGGCGCCGACCGATCTCGAGCGGCTGCCTCGCCGCGACACCGGGCTCAGGCGTTCGTCGTGTCTCGGGAGTTGTTGGAAAGGGACGCTTCCGCCACGGTCGCGGAAATGGCCTCAGCCGTGGACGGGATTTCGGCCGGGTCGCCCTGTGCCTCGCCTCCCCTCGGCAGGACGGGCGAAAGCGCGTCGTCGATCAGGTCGTCCACGAAGAGCGACAGGAACTGTGGCCGCCCCGTGACACCTGCCTTGCGGTAGATCGCGGCGGTCTGCGCCTTGACCGTACCCTGCGAGGTGCTGCGCAGTCGGGCGATCTCGGCAATGGACATGCCCTTCAGGGCGAACAGCGCGACGTCGCGCTCGGCCGGCGTCAGGCCCCATTCGGCGAACCGTTCTTGCACGATTTCCATAAACGCGCCCGAGGCGGCGCGCAGCGAGCGCTCCATCGAGCGGTTGCGGCGGAGCGAAGCCCGGAACAGGAGCGCACCGGCCACCACGCCCAGGATGAGGCCCAGTGCCGCGCCGACCTCCATCACCTCGCGGTAGGCCCAAGGGATCGGGCCGATCGGCACGCCGAGAACGGTCAGCAGGATGTCCGACACGAAGAAGAAGCCGCAGAGCGACTGGACGGCGAGGATGGCGCCGAAGATCCAGGGGTGGTTCAGCATGCCCCCGCGCCGACACCGCCAGGCTCAGTCGTCGTCGTCATCGTCGTCACCATCATCGTCGTCGTCATCACCGCCGTGGTCATCGTCGTCATCGTCGTCATCGTCGTCGTTCAAGGAGCCGCCACCGCCACCATCATCATCGTCGTCGTCATTGTCGTCCGAGACACTCCCATTGCCATCGTCGTCGTCGTCCGGAGAGGCCCTGTTTCCGGCCGAATCGCCATCGCCGGCCGAACGTCCGATGGAAGGTCCCCCGCCGGGCGCGGAGGTAAAATCCCGTAGGATGGCGCCGTTCCGGGGGTCGAAGACGATCTCTCGCTCAAGATCGCCTCGGCGCGCGAGCACCCGCACCCGGCCGAGGAGAGTGCGGCGAACCTCGGTGACGTCGAAGCCCTGCTGACCAAGTTGGCGGACGACAGAACGCGTGGCCGGATCGCTCTGACCTGCCGCCGGTCCTGCAGCAACGAGTGCGGCGAGACCGCCAGCCACGAACATGCGTCTTGTCTGGGGCATGGGCATTTCACTCAGGCGACTGCCCCACCGGCGCGGCGCCGGCAGGGCAGAGTGTCAGATCTCGGGCTGAGGCGCAGACGAATCAGTCGTCGTCGTCGTCGTCGTCGTCATCATCGTCGTCGCCGTCGTCATCGTCATCATCATCATCATCGTCATCATCGTCATCGTCATCATCGTCATCGTCATCGTCATCGTCGTCGTCGTAGTCGTCGTCGTCATCGTCGTCGTCGTAGCCGTCGTCATCGTCGAACTCGGCCGAGTCGTCGTCGATCCGCACGCCCGAGAAACCGGCGTCGTCGTCATCATCGTCGTCGTCGATATCCGACGACAGCAGGTTGCCCGTCGGGTCGAAGTAGAAGTCGCCCTCTCGTCCCGCGCCGTAGGCATCGACGTCGAAGCTGCCGTCGCGCTCAATCTCGATCTCGATGGTCTCGAAACCCTGGCCGGCGAGCTGGTCGACGATGCCCTGAATGACCTCGTCCCGTGTCTGGGCCGAGGCACCCGCGGCCGCGAGCCCGACGATGATGGCGGAGGAGGTAAGAAGTCTGGTCTTGCGCATGTATCTGCTCCAGAGGGTTGGCGTTTCGTCCGGGGCGCCGCCCGAACGACGGCGCCGTGGGTAACGTCCTGCCTCTTCCCTCGACCGGTTCACATTGCCATCACGTTTAGGTCGGGCGCCATAAACGCCGGACTCATGCGCCTAAACCAAAGGTATAGACCCTAGCTCAGCCCTCCATCTTCCAGCCGAGCGCCCGTGCGACGGTGAATATGTCCTTATCGCCCCGACCGCACATGTTCATCACGACGAGGTGGTCCGACGGAAGCTCCGGCGCGATCTTCGCCACGTGGGCCAGCGCGTGCGCGGGCTCGAGCGCCGGGATGATCCCCTCCGTCTCGCAGGACAGCTGGAACGCCTCCAGCGCCTCGGCGTCGGTTATGAAGACGTATTGCGCGCGACCGATATCGTGGAGCCAGGCATGTTCCGGCCCGATGCCCGGGTAGTCGAGACCGGCCGAGATGGAATGCCCCTCCAGGATCTGGCCGTCGCCGTCCTGGAGAAGGTAGGTCCGGTTGCCATGCAGCACGCCCGGCCGCCCGCCGGTGAGGGAGGCGCAATGCTCCATCTTATCGTCCACGCCATGGCCGCCCGCCTCAACGCCGATGATTCCCACTTCCTTGTCGTCGAGGAAGGGATAGAAGAGACCCATCGCGTTCGAGCCGCCGCCGATCGCGGCGATGATCGTGTCGGGCAGACGGCCTTCCGCCGCCATGATCTGCTCCCGCGTC
>CAZUVG010000148.1:0-6952 GCA_964623765.1 uncultured Roseicyclus sp. | reverse complement strand
GCCCCCGGGCGGCCCTCTTCGAACTGCGTCTGGCGGTGGTGCCGCGAGGGCGTGAAGGCTGCGTCGGGGACGCGGGTGCGGCTCAAGCACGTGCGCTTCGGCTCGCGGATCTACACCACCCGCCAGTGGCTCAACGACTTTGGGCTCGCTCTGGCCGAGGCCGACGCCGCCCACTTCGACCGGGACGAGCAGTCGCACGCCACCGAGCCTGCCCCCTCTCGCCGCCCTTCCAAGCGGTCGCGCCGGGCGTCCCGCTCCAGCGGGGCCGATGAAGCACGCCGCCGCCACCTCGAAGCCGAGCGCGAGCTCGAGGAGGCGGGGCTGTGAAGACCAACCCGAATGACCCGCTGGTGCGTCTCGGCCAGGGCGACTACGCCCGCGAGATCCGCCCGAACCCGACCACCACCGCCGACGGCGCGATCGACCTCGCCCGCGTGCTCATCCGCGAGCCCGCCGAGACCTACCACGCCCGTCGTGGCGACTGCCTGACCTCCCACCGCCTGGCGGAGTTCCGCTCGTGCCCGCTGCTGTTCCGGCGCAAGGAGATGGGGCTGATCCCGGATCGGGACAGCCACGCGTTCCTCGTCGGGCGGGCGGCGCACACGCTGATCCTCGAGGGCCGCGGGCGCTACGAGGCCGAGTACGCGGTCGGCGGGCCGATCAACGAGAAGACGGGCAAGCCGTACGGCTCGAGCACGAAGGCGTTCGCCGAGTGGGCCGAGAAGCGCGGCAAGCCCGTGCTGGCCGACACCGACGCCGCGACGGTCGAGCAGATGGCCGCGAGCGTGCGCGAGCACCTGTTCGCCCGCGAGCTGCTGGCCGAGGGTGTCGCGGAGGGCGTCGTCCGCGGCCGGATGAACGGCGTGCTGTGCCAGGCCCGGTTCGACTGGATCAACCCCAAGGACGGCCGCGGGCTCGTTGATCTGAAGACCTGCGACTCGATCGACTCGTTCGAGTGGCACATCGACGCGTTCAGGTACGTCCACCAGCTCGCGTTCTACCGGGCACTGCTCGCCGTCGTGAGCGGTGTCACGTTGCCCGTCCACATCATCGCGGTCGAGAAGCGCGAGCCGTTCCGCTGCGGCGTGTGGCAGATCGCGCCGCGATGCCTCGACGCCGCCCAGGCCGAGAACGACCGCGCCATCGAAGAGCTCATCCGTTGCCGGGAGACCGGCCAATGGCCCACGGGGTTCGAGTCCCTGCGGCTGTACGACCGCCTGCCCAACTGACCGTCGCACCAGGGCACCCAGTCCTGAACCCGCACCACCAACCGCAAGGAGACCCATCGATCATGACCGCACTCGCACACATCCAGAAGGGCCGCACGCTGATGCCGCGTCGCGTGATGCTCTACGGCGTCCACGGCGTCGGCAAGTCCACCTTTGGCGCGATGGCCGAGACGCCCGTCTTCATCACGACCGAAGAGGGCACCAACGACATTGACTGCGACCGCTTCCCGCTGGCGACCAAGTACGCCGACGTGCTCGGGGCGCTGTCGGCGATTTACAGCGATGAGCACGGCTACCAGACGGTGGTCATCGACAGCCTCGACTGGCTCGAGCGGCTGATCTGGGCCGAGGTCTGCGCGAAGCGCGGCGTCGAGACGATCGAGGACATCGGCTACGCCAAGGGGTACATCTTCGCGCTCACGCAATGGCGCGAGGTCCTGGCGGGGCTCGACGCGCTGCGGACCGATCGCGGGATGCAGGTCGTCCTGATCGCGCACGCGGCCATCGAGAAGTTCGCCAACCCCGAGACGGACACCTACGACCGCTACGTGCCCCGCCTGCAGAAGCAGGCCTCGGCGCTGATCCAGGAGTGGTGCGACGAGGTGCTCTTCGCCACCTACCGCGTCCACACGAAGACCCAGAGCGAGGGCTTCGACCGCAAGCGCACGCAGGGCATCGGCACGGGCGAGCGGATCCTCCGCACGACCGAGCGGCCAGCCCATGTCGCCAAGAACCGCCTGAACCTGCCCGACGAGCTGCCGCTGGATTACCGCGTGTTTGCGGCGCTGGCGCGCGGCGAGGGCGATCCCGGCGCAGCCATCGAGAACGCCAACCAGAACGAGATCAACCAGACCACCCAAGAGCAAGGAGCCTGAACCATGGCAGACCTGAACGGATTCGACGCGAACAACGTGGAGCCCAATGCCGGCTTCGACCCCATCCCCGCCGGCAAGTACGTGGCCGCCATCACGGCCAGCGCCATGAAGCCGACCAAGAACGGCAAGGGCGAGTATCTGGAACTCGAGATGGAGGTGCTGGAGGGGCCGTTCAAGGGCCGCAAGCTCTGGGACCGCCTGACCCTCAAGCACACCAACACCCAGACGGTCGAGATCGCCAAGGGCACGCTGTCGGCGATCTGCCGGGCGGTGAACGTGCTGCGACCCCGCGACTCGGTCGAGCTGCACAACCTGCCACTGGTTGTCAGCGTCGCGATCAAGACTCGCGAGGACAACGGCGAGCCAACCAACACCATCAAGGGCTACGCGAAGCGGGACACCGGCGTCGCGCCGCAGCGCCCGATGGCGGCCGCTTCGGGAGGGACGCCGCCGTGGAAGCGCTGAACGCCGCGGCCGCGGGCGGCGGCGCGTTCGTCGTCGAGCTGCCGTACCCGCCCAGCGTGAACCACTACTGGCGTCGCGTCGGCGATCGGACGCTGATCAGCCGCGAGGGACGGAAGTTCCGCAAGCGGGTCTGCGCCCGGCTCGCGCGGCGAACGGAAGAGCCCATGTCGGGCCGGGTGGCGGTGCATGTCACCGCCCACCCGCCCGACCGGCGGCGGCGGGACCTGGACAACGCGATGAAGGCTCTGCTCGACGCCCTCGGGCATGGCGGGGTGTACGAGGACGACGGCCAGATCGACCGGCTCGAGATCGAGCGTGGATCGGTTGTGCCCGGGGGCAAGGTCGTCGTCCGGATCACGAGCATGGAGGCGACGGATTGATGGGACTCAGGCCATACCAACGAGACGCGGTCGATGCCGTGTGGAACCACATCGCGAAGAGCGATACGAACCCCGCCGTCGTGCTCCCGACCGGCTCGGGCAAGACCCACGTCATTGCCGAGCTGTGCCGCGACGCGGTGCAGAAGTGGAACGGGCGGGTGATCGTGGTCGCCCACGTGAAGGAGCTGATCGAGCAGGCGGCGGGCAAGCTGCAGGCCGTCGCACCCGATCTGCCGGTGGGCGTGTTCAGCGCCGGGCTCGGGCGGCGGGATCTCGGGTACGCCGTGACGATCGCGGGCATCCAGTCGGTCTACCAGCGGGCGCACGATCTCGGGCCGCTCGACCTGGTCATCGTCGACGAGGCGCACCTGATCCCCCCCGATGGCGAGGGCATGTACCGCCGCTTCCTGGCCGACGCGCGGGACCTGTGCGACCACCAGCGCGTCATCGGTCTTACGGCGACGCCGTACCGCATGAAGACCGGCACGATCTGCGGCCCCGAGTCGGTGCTGCACGAGGTGTGCTTCGAGGCGGGCGTGCGCGAGCTGATCGTGCAGGGCTACCTGTGCCCGCTCAAGAGCCGGGCAGGGAAGGCGGTCGCCGATACCAGCGACATCCATGTACGAGGCGGGGAGTTCGTCGCCGGCGAGCTCGAGGACCGCATGGACGAGGACGGTCTGGTCGAGGCCGCGTGCGCCGAGGTCGTCGGCGCGACGGCCGATCGGCGCAGCGTGCTGCTGTTCTGCTCGGGCGTCCGGCACGGTGAGCATGTGGTGCGGGTGCTGCGTGAGAAGCACGGCGTCGAGTGCGGGTTCGTCGAGGGCGGGACTCCGGCCAAGGAGCGCGACGCGCTGATCGCCCGCTTCAAGTCAGGCGAGCTGAAGTACCTGGCGAACGTGAACGTGCTGACGACGGGCTTCGACGCCCCGAATGTCGACTGCGTAGCGATGCTGCGCCCGACGATGAGCCCCGGGCTCTACTACCAGATGGTCGGGCGGGGATTCCGGCTGGCTGAGGGGAAGACCGACTGCCTGGTGCTGGACTTCGGCGGCAACGTGCTCCGGCACGGCCCGGTGGACGCGATCCGCCTGGCGGACACCAAGGACGCCTCGGGTGAAGCACCCGCCAAGCAGTGCCCCGAGTGCGCTGCGCTGATCCACGCGGCGTATGCGGTGTGCCCCGAGTGCGGACACAAGTTCCCGCCGCGGCAGGTCAAGCACGCGGCGATCGCCTCGGACGAAGAGGTCGTCACCGGCTCGGAAGGCCCGGCCCGGCGCGACGAGCGCGTCATCGAGGTCGCGTACTACGTCCACCACAAGCGCAACGACCCGCTGGCCAAGCCGACGATGCGCGTCGAGTACCGGATCGGCTTCAACCGCTGGGCCCGCGAGTGGATCTGCCTGGAGCACCCCGAGGGTGGATACGCTCGCAAGAAGGCCGAGCAGTGGTGGCGAGAGCGATCCAATGACCCGCTGCCGTCCTCGGTCGAGGAGGCCGTCGAGTGGGCCAACGCGGGCGCGGTGGCCCGGACCGAGCGCATCACGCTGGAGAAGAAGCCCGGCGACGAATGGGAGCGGATCGTCGGCTACGCGCTCGGCGACAAGCCGCCGCGTCTCGAGGATCCCGACAACCTGCCTGAACACGCCCTCGCAGCGCTCGGCTACAGCGATGACGAGGTGCCGTTCTGATGCAGGACGCGCCGCACCCATCCGATTCGCCCCGTCGCAACGGCACGCTCGCGTCGCACGCGTCGGCCTGCGTGGCCGCGGGGCTGTGCGCCCTGCCCGCGATCCGCCGCGGCGAGGAGAAGCGCGTCGCCCTGTCCTCGTGGAAGCCGTACCAGACGCGGCTGCCGTCTGGCGACGAACTGGGATCGTGGTTCAACCCCGAATCGTCGCCCAGCGCGATGTGCCTCGTCTGCGGGGCGGTCTCGGGCCACCTGGAGATGATCGACTTCGACAACTGGGACGGCGGCGGCGGCGAGGCCTTCGAGGCGTGGCGCGAAGCGGTCGAGGCGGCCGCGCCGGGACTGCTGGAGCGGCTGGTCATCGAGACAACGCCTTCGGGCGGCAGGCACGTGGTCTTCCGCTGCGAGACGCCCGTGTCGGGCAATACCAAGCTCGCCCAGCGCCGGATCGACGTCGACACCGACGAACCGGTCGTCGTGGGCAGCAAGGAGTACGCGCCGAGGCGCGACGCGTCGGGCGCGTGGGTGGTCACGGTGACCATCATCGAGACGCGGGGCGAGGGCGGGCTGTTCCTCTGCGACCCCTCGCCGGGCTACGAGGTCGTCCAGGGCGATCTGTGCGAGCCGCCGCTGATCACGGCCGACGAGCGGGACGTGCTGCTCGGGTGTGCGTGGGCGCTGAACGAAACGCCCCAGCCGGTGATCGGCGGTGATCTCGCACCCTTCAACTCTTTGGCATTCCCGAATAGTTGCCCCTCCCGCCCCGGCGACGACTTCAACGACCGGGGCGACCCGCGCGAGATCCTGCTCCGGCACGGCTGGGCGCTCGTTCGCTCCGGGGAGTTGGGGGGGAACGAGCACTGGCGTCGGCCCGGCAAGTCGGCGGGCACGAGCGCGACACTGAAGGACCGGGTCTTCTACGTCTTCAGCACCAACGCCTCACCGTTCGAGGCGCACAAGGGCTACTCGCCGTTCGCCGTCTACGCGCTGCTCGAGCACCACGGCGACTTCGCAGCCGCGGCGTCGGCGCTCGCGACCGAGGGCTACGGCTCGCGCGAGCACACGACCGGCGTCGATCTCTCCGCGTTCATGACCGACACGCCATCAGCGACCGGGCCGCTCGAGCCCTGCCCCGTGCCGGTGGGCGAGCTCGTCGCGGCGTACCCGCAGCTGCGCGAGCCCGTGATCCACGGCCTGCTCCGCGCCGGCGAGACCATGAACGTGATCGCCAGTCCCAAGACCGGCAAGAGCTGGCTCACGCTCGACCTGGCGATCGCCGTCGCGACCGGTCGGCCGTGGCTCGGGCGATACCAGACCGAGTCCGGTCCGGTCCTGATCATCGACAACGAGCTGCACCGCGAGACCAGCGCACACCGCCTGCCGAAGGTCGCCCAGGCCCGGGGCGTAGCGATGCGCGAGATCGCCGAGCGGATCTTCGTGGACAACCTGCGCGGGCGGCTGCAGGACATCTTCACGCTCGCGCCGTACTTCGAGGCCCTCGAGCCCGGGCAGTTCAAGGTCATCGTGCTCGACGCCTTCTACCGCTTCATGCCCGCCGGCGGCGACGAGAACGACAACGGCACGATGGCCAACATCTACAACCGGATCGACGCCTTCGCCGACCGGCTCGGCTGCTGCTTCGTGCTCATCCACCACTCGACCAAGGGCAGCCAGAGCGGCAAGAGCGTGACCGACGTCGGGGCCGGGGCGGGCGCGCAGTCCAGGGCGACCGACACGCACCTGGTCCTGCGGCCGCACGAGGAGGACGGCGTGGTCGTGCTCGACGCGGCCGTACGGTCCTGGCCGCCCATCGACCCGACCTGCCTGCGGTGGGACTTCCCGGTGTGGTCGGTGGACGACACGCTCGACCCGGCGTCGCTCAAGAACGAGCGGCCGGGCAAGAAGAAGGACGCCTCGCCGAAGGCGGACAAGCCCGCGGAGCCGTCGTGGGGCGTGGAGCGGTTCGTCGCCCGGTTCATCTCCGCCGAGCCGGTCGGTAAGGCCGAGATCCGCGAGGACGCCAAGGGTGAGCCCGGACTGTCCTGGCGTCGCGTGGCGGATCTGCTGGACATCGCCGAGGGCGAGGGGCGGATCGAGCGCGTCCGCCTGCCGGGCCGGGGCGGGCGCTGGGGCTACGCGCTGCCGGGCGGGGAGGGGGCGTCATGACCCGCCGATACTTGTTCGATCTGGGCTCGAACTCGGAGCGCCGCGAACTCGGAGCGCACGGAGTTCACCCCGAAATCTGTGCGCGCTTCAAGTTGAACTCGAAGCGCGCGCACCCCCCCGTACCCCCCCGCGGGCGTGCGCTCACGCTTC
>CAZUVG010000147.1:6688-6961 GCA_964623765.1 uncultured Roseicyclus sp. | reverse complement strand
CGATCGACATGATCCGGCGGTTGATGCCGTAGAGCTGGTCGATCAGCGCCTCGATACGGTTGTTGTGCAGGTGCAGCTCGTTCACCAGCTCGACGATTTCGGAACGGAGTTTCTGGTATTCGGCCTCGTTCTCCCGGGAGAAGCTGCCGTCCTCGTTGAGCGTGGCAGAGATGCGGCTGTCCTGCATCTCCGACAGCTGCGCGTAATCCTCGGCGATGCGGTCCAGCGTCTCGAGGACGCGTGGCTTGAGCGCGGCTTCCATGGCCGCGAGGC
>CAZUVG010000147.1:0-6678 GCA_964623765.1 uncultured Roseicyclus sp. | reverse complement strand
CGATCGGGTTGCCGTCGGCGTCGAGTTCGGGCTCGCCCTCGTCCTTCTTCGCCGGTTCGGCATTGGCGTTGGCGGCGCCCTCGGCCACGGGGGCCACGACGGTATCGTCCTCGTCCTCGCCCATGGCCCGGCCGAAGGTAGCGTCGAGGTCGATCACGTCGCGAAGGAGAATGTCCTCGTCGAGAAGTTCGTCGCGCCAGATCGTGATGGCCTGGAAGGTCAGCGGGCTTTCGCACAGGCCCGCGATCATCGTGTTGCGGCCGGCCTCGATCCGCTTGGCAATGGCGATCTCGCCCTCGCGGGAGAGAAGCTCGACCGAGCCCATCTCGCGCAGGTACATCCGCACCGGATCGTCGGTGCGGTCGAGTTTCTCGCTCTCGCTGGAGGCGACCGCGATCTCGCGGCTCGTGGAGGTTTCGACGACCTCCGTCGAGGCCTTCTGATCGCCGTCCTCCTCGGCTTCCTCGTCCTCTATGACGTTGATGCCCATCTCGCTGAGCATCGACATCACGTCCTCGATCTGCTCGGAGCTGACCTGGTCGGGCGGCAGCACGGTATTGAGCTGGTCGTAGGTGATGTAGCCCCGTGCCCTGGCTTCCGCGATCATTTTCTTGACGGCGGCCTGGCTCATGTCGAGACCGATCTCCGGCTCCTCGCCTTCCGTCTTGCGATCGTCGGTGTCTTTGGCCATGGGCTTGTCCTTTCATGCGGGGCGGCGCGCGGCCAGCGGCGGGTTCCCGGGACCCACGATCCCTTGCATATGAAACATCTAGGACGAATCAGTGATTCGCATAGGGTCGCATTCAGCTTTTCTTCGCCTGACCGGCGCTGTTTAGCAACTCGCGGAACGCAGCCCGTGCCTCGGGTGTGTCGCCGAACTGCTCCAGCGGACCATCCTCGCGCGGCGAGAGGGCCGCATGCCTTCCGCGAACGGCTTGTCTCAGCCTGAACGCCAGCCGGCTGTCATCCTCCACGGGCGCCTCCGCCAGATCGTGTGCCGCCTCGCTCAACTCGGTCTCGAGTGCACGCGACGCGGCGTGTTTCGCGAATTCCTCCTGCAGGCAGACCCTTGCGGCCTCCGGATCGTCCCGCCCGGTCAGAAACGGCGTGATGCGCAGATGGCCAGTCGCTTCGAGGCTTTCAAGGGTCTGGAGGTGTCCGGATTCCGAAAGCGCCTCCCGCAGACGCGCGGGATCGCGCTCGGGCGTGAACAGCAGGAACCACGCGAGGCGGCCCGAGGCCTCGTCCGGCGGTTCCAGCCGCTCCAGCCGGTCGTCGAACTCGTCGAGAAGCTGCGGATAACGGCAGAGCGTGGCGAGGATCAGCGCGCAGCGGAGCGTGTCGCCCCGGAGTTGCCCGGCGAGGCTGCGCGTCGCCGATAGCGGCGCGACGGCTGCCTCGGCGAAGCCGCGCCCACGCCAGGGACGGCGCGGTCCGCTGCGGGCGGGGTGGAAGAGCGCGCTACGCAGTTCGGCCACCGCCTCGCCGTAGTGCCGCCTGAGCGAGACGTCCCTGATGCGGAGGATGGCGTCGCGCAGCCGCCGGTCGAGGCCGGCGCGCCGCTCGGGCGTGTCGAAGGCCTGGCCCTCGGTCTCCCGCCGCCAAAGCAGCTTCACCAGCGGCTCGGCGGCGTCCAGCGCGGCCTGCATGGCCTCGGGTCCCTGCGCGCGTATCAGGTCGTCGGGGTCCTGTCCCTCGGGCAGGATCGCGAAGCGCAGGCTTCGGTCCGGCCCCAGATGCGGCAGGGCGAGGTCGACGAGCCGCATGGCCGCCCTTAGCCCCGCCTTGTCGCCGTCGAGCGCGATCACGGGCTCGGGGCCGATCCGCCAGAGCATCTGCAGCTGCTCTTCCGTGATGGCGGTGCCGAGGGGGGCGACCGCCGCCTCGAAACCGGCAGCGACGAGGGCGACGACGTCCATGTACCCCTCGGCCACGATCAGCGTCTGCCCCTTACCCGCGGCGGCCCGTGCAGGCCCGTGGTTGTAGAGCGCGCGGCCCTTGTCGAAGAGCGGCGTCTCCCGCGTGTTGAGGTATTTCGCCCGCGCGTTCGGGTCCATCGCGCGCCCGCCGAAGCCGATGCAGCGCCCGCGCGGATCGCGGATGGGGAAGGCGATGCGGTCGCGGAAGGCGTCGTAAGGCGCGCCGCCGTCGTCAGGGCGGGTGGCGATGCCCGCCTCAAGAAGGTCCCGCTCGGGGATACCCTTGCCCGTCAGCGCCTTCAGCGTCGCGTCGCGGGACCCGGGGGCGTAGCCGATCTCGAAGCGTTCGATGGTCTCGGGTTTCAGACCACGTCTTTCGAGGTAGGCCCGCGCCTCGGCGGCCGCGCCGGTCCTGAACTGGAGACGGAAGAAGGCGACGGCGGCCTCGGTCGCCTTCGCAAGGTCGCTCGCCCGGTCCGCGCGCTCGGTCGCCTTCTGGTCGCGGGCGGGCATCGTCATGCCGGCGTCCTTCGCGAGAAGCTCGACCGCCTCCATGAAGGAGACGTTCTCGGTCTCCTGCACGAAGCCCACGACGTCGCCCTTCGCGTGGCAGCCGAAACAGTAGTAGAAGCCCTTCCGGTCGTCGACGTGGAAGCTCGCCGTCTTCTCCTGGTGGAAGGGGCAGGGGGCCCACATGTCGCCGCGGCCCTGGTTCGACTTGCGCCGGTCCCACATGACCTTCCGCCCGGCCACCTGTGCCAGCGAGACGCGGGTCTTCAGCTCGTCGAGGAAACCGGGGGGGAGACTCATGCCCGCCAATATCGGCCCCGCGGGCGGACGTGTCCAGCGGCGCGAGGGTCCGATCTCCGATACCGCGGCTTGCGCCCCGTGCGCGGCATTGAACGGCGCGAATCAGAAGTGATTGGTGTAGGCTTGCCATGGTAACGAGAGCCTAGAGTGCGGCCGCGCCGTCGGCCGGACGTCGCTTGTGCGTTCCGGAAGGTGGCGCGGTTCGACCTCAGCCCTCCCGCGCGCCCACCATCCGCATGGCTCGGAAGACCTCGTGCGCCGCGCTGCCGGCCATGGAGCGGAAGACGAGCACCTCGTAGCGCTCGGCATCTGTCTGCATCAGGATGCAGGCCATGTGGCCGAATAGCGTCCGCATGGCATGTCCGGGGCCGAAAGCACCGGCGCGCAGATCGACCGGCACGAGCCGGGCAAGCACGTTCCGCGCCGAGGGGCCGCTCAGCGCGAAGGCCGCCCAGGCGTCGCTCTGGTCCGAAAGCGCTGCGCCGGTGAGGTCGGAGACATGTGCCCCGATCACGAAGGCCTGGTCGAGCCCGCTCCAGACGACGCGAACCCCGTCGCCCTGCAGGTAACGGCCGGGGTCGGGCAGGCCGACGCCCAGCTCTGCTTCGAGCGCAGCGGAGACCTCCGCGCCCCGGTCGTGGAACGGCGCGACCGAGGTGACAGTGTCAAGGGGGACTTCCGCCGCCTCCGCCCGCCCCAATCGCAGGGGCAGGAGGCCATCGAACGGTGTGAGGGCGATCAGGTCAGCCACGCGCGCGCCCTCCCTCCGGGTCGATGAAGACGGGGGCGCAGACCTCGCACAGCGCCTCTGCCTTTCGCAGATGGTCGACCATGCGCACCGTTTCCCCGTGACGCGCGCGGCCGTTCAGGAGGAAGCCGAGGCCGATGAAGCTCTCCACCGTCGGAGACCAGCAGGCGGAGGTCAGGTAGCCCTGGTCGTTCACGCGTGTCGCAGCGTCGTCCGCGCGGAAGAGATGCGCGCCTGCCAGGAGCTCGGCCGCCGGGTCCTTCGGACGCAGGCCTACGAGCTGCTCGCGCGCCGGCCCCGAGAGGCCGGGGCGTTGCGAGGCTGCCTTGCCGATGCAGTCCTTCTTCGCGGACACCATCCGGCCCATGCCGATGTCGTCGGCGGTGACGCGCCCGTGGATCTCGGCGTGGGTGATGAAACCCTTCTCGATCCGCAGCACGTTCAGCGCCTCCATCCCGTAGGCCCCGCCGCCGAGCGTCTCGGCGCGGGCCACGAGATCGCGGTAGAGCGCCGCGCCGTAGCGGGCGGGCACGGCCACCTCGTAGGCATGCTCGCCCGAGAACGAGATGCGGAACAGGCGCCCCGCGATGCCGTGCACGCGCACCGCGCCGCAGGCCATGAAGGGAAAGCTCGCGTCGTCGATCGAATTGTCGAGGACCGAGTTGAGCAGGTTCCGCGCCCGCGGCCCGGCGACGGAGAACTGTGCCCATTGCTCGGTGACCGAGACGAAGCGCACGTCGAGGTCGGGGCGCAGGCACTGGTGCACGAATTCGAGGTGCTGCATCACCTGACCTGCCGCCGCCGTGGTCGTGGTCGTCACGAAATGCTGCTCGCCCAGCCGCGCTGTGGTGCCGTCGTCCATCACGTGCCCGTCCTCGCGCAGCATCAGGCCGTAGCGCACGCGGCCGGGTTTCAGCGTCGAGAAGGTGTTGGCGTAGACGAAGTCGAGAAAGGCCGCGGCGTCCGGTCCCTGGATGTCGATCTTGCCAAGCGTCGAGACGTCGACGACGCCCACGGCCTCGCGCACGATCCGCACCTCGCGGTCGCAGGACTGGCGCCAGTGGGTCTCGCCGGGTTGCGGGAAGTAGCTCGGCCGGTACCACAGCCCCGCCTCGATCATGGGCGCGCCCCGGTCCCGCGCGGCGGCATCCGAGGTCGTCCGCCGCTCGGGCGCGAAGCCCTTTCCTTCCGCGCCAGCGCCGAGTGCCGCGATGGGCACGGGGACGAAGGGTGGGCGGTAGGTCGTGGTCCCGGTCTCGGGGATGCCGCGGCCGGTCGCGTCGGCGAGGATCGCGAGCGCGCCGATGTTGGAGGACTTCCCCTGATCGGGGGCCATGCCTTGCGTCGTGTAGCGCTTCATGTGCTCGACCGAGGCGAATCCCTCCTGCGCGGCGAGCTTCACGTCCTTCGTGGTCACGTCGTTGGCGAAGTCGAGCCAGGCCCGGCCCTTGCCTTCGACAAGCCAGAGCGCTGCGCTACCGCCCGCATCGTCGGAGGCTTTCGGCAGGGTAGCGCGCCCGGCCTTCAGCCCCAGCGCCTTCAGTGCCGCCTTCCCGGCCTCGTGCCCTTCGCGCAGGCACGCCGCGGTGGAGAAGGCCCCGTTGCAGGCGCCTGCCGGGATCAGCCCGGGCACCGCGTCGGGTGCCGGAAGGAAGGCGGCGCGGGTCTCGTCCCAGACGGGCCGCGCGCCGAGGTGGCAGGTCAGGTGGACCGACGGGTTCCAGCCGCCCGCCATGGCGAGGCAGTCGGCCTCGATCTCCTCGGGACCCCGCCGTGTCTGGACGGTGATCCTACGCAGGCCGAGGCGGCCCCTGGTCCCGACGACCTTGGCGCCCTCGAAAAGCCTGTAGTCGCCCCGCGGCGTGACCCCTTCCCGGCTGTCGATCACCGCTGTAACGTCGAGGCCCGCCTCCTGCCAGTCGGCGGCCGTCCGGTGCGCGTCGTCGTTGGTGGCGAAAAGCGCAAGTTTGCGACCCGGCGCCACGCCGTATCGGTTGAGGTAGGTGCGGACGGCCGAGGCCAGCATGATGCCCGGGCGGTCGTTCGAGGGGAAGGCGATCGGCCGCTCCAAAGCGCCCGCCGCAAGCACCGCGGCCTTCGCCCGGATGCGCCAGAAGCAGTCGCGCGGCAGGTCCGGGGCCCCCGGAAGGTGCCGGCCGACCCGCTCGAGCGCGCCGAAGGTCAGGCCGTCGTAGACGCCGGCCACGCTCGTGCGTGTCATCACCCGGACGCGTCCCGTCTCGCGCAGCGCCTCCAGGGTCTCCGCCACCCAGACATGCGCCGGCCTGCCCCCGATCTCCTCGCCGTCCGCGAGCAGCCTGCCGCCGCACTCGGCGCTCTCCTCGGCGAGGATCACGTCAGCCCCGGCCCGCGCCGCGGTCAGGGCGGCCATCAGGCCCGCGGGCCCGCTGCCGATCACGAGAAGGTCGCAGAAGCCGAAGGCGCGCTCGCTCTCCTCGGGGGAGGCCTTGCGCGTCATGCGCCCAAGGCCCGCGGCGCGGCGGATCAGCGGCTCGTAGAGCCCCTCCCAGAAGCGCCGCGGCCACATGAAGGTCTTGTAGTAGAAGCCGGCACCGAGAAACGGCCAGGCGAGGTCGTTGACGGCCATGAGGTCCCGGTGCAGCGGGCCAACATGATTCTGGCTGGTGACCGTCAGTCCGTCGAACACCTCCTGCATTGTCGCGCGGACATTGGGTTCCATCGCGTCGCCCCGACCGACCTGCACCAGCGCGTTGGGCTCCTCGCTGCCCGCAGTCAGCACGCCGCGCGGGCGGTGATACTTGAACGAGCGGCCGACGAGCCGGATATCCTTCGCCAGCAGCGCCGAGGCCACCGTGTCGCCCGCGTAGCCCGTGACGCTGCTCCCGTCGAAGGTGAATGCGACCGGCCGCTCCCGGTCGATGCGTCCCCGCCCCTCAACCCGCATCGCGTGCCTCGCGGGCCAGCACCACCGCGGTGATCTCGTGCGTCACGGTGTTCCGCGTCACCATCAGCCAGGCACCGCAGCCCGCGCCGTGGAACCACAAGTCGCCCGTCACGCCCGCTGGATTCTCGCGGTTGTGGAGGTAATCGTCCCACGCATCGGGCGCGGCGCCTTCCTCGGGACGGTGGAGATAGGTCTCGTGACCCTTGTAGGTGAATTCCCGGATGTCGCGGGCCCCGCAGAGGGGGCAGTCGATATGCATGTCCCGTACCTCAGTG
>CAZUVG010000146.1:0-7000 GCA_964623765.1 uncultured Roseicyclus sp. | reverse complement strand
GACTGTGACGCTTTTGCTACAAGCCGTGCCCTCTACCGCACGTTCCGCACGCCCAGGATGTTGACGTAGTTCCCCGCGAAGATGAGCGCCGCGCCCAGCAGCACGCCCCAGGCCAGCGGCTCGTCGTAGAACAGCATCCCCACGACCGCGATCGCGGGCAGGCGGGCGAAGTCCATCGGCATCACGACCGAGGCCGGCGCCATGGACAGCGCCGTCGTCAGGCAGAAATGCGCCGCGAGCCCCGCGATGCCGATCAGCACGACCCAGGGCGCGGTCGCGAGGCTCGGAACCGTGATCTCGCCATCGAGCATGGAGGTGAGAAGACCCAGCACGAGCTGGATCGCCGTCAGCCAGAACATGATGCAGGTGATGGTCTCGGTCCCCGTGAGCTTCTTGGTGAAGATCGCGGTCGTGGCGAACATGATCGCGGCGAGCGCCGCCGCGACCATGCCTGGGGAGATCGGCGCCGCCCCCGGCTGGACCACCAGGAGCACGCCGGCAAAGCCGAGCGCGCCCGCCAGCGCCTTCACCCGCGTCATCCGCTCTCCGAGAAAAAGCGCGGCCAGCAGCATCGTCCAGAGCGGCGAGGTGAATTCGAGCGCGAAGACAAGCGCGAGCGGCGAGACCGTGATCGCGAAGAACCACAGGTTCTGCCCGGTGAAATGCGCGAGGTTGCGCCCCAGCTGGAGATGAAGGCTGCGCCGCGTGATCTGGTTGAGCGTGCCCGCGATGCCCCCCGCCGCCAGCACGATCACGAGCCCGACCGCGGAGCGCCATGTCATCAGTTCGAACGTGTCGAGTTCAAGCGCGGCGGCCCGCCCCGCCACGGCCATGGCCGAGAAGGACAGGATCGCCCCCACCATCCATAGCGCCGCCAGTCCCGGCCGCGCAGCGGGAAGCGGCGCGGCGGCGGGCACCGCGTCCTCCTTCGGCAGGTCTGTCATGTCGCGTCGGTCGCCCTCCCGGCAGCGGCCGAACATCGGCCGCATCCCCCGGGAGGTTTCAACCCCGATCTCGATACCGAATGCAAGGTCAGCGCCGAAAATCCGGCATTCCGTGGCCGCGCCTACGGACGGGTTCGCCCCGCCGTAGCCCTGCCGGTAGAACCGGCCGAAGCCAAGCGCCGCACCGGGGCCCGCGCGCGAAAGACGATGCGCAGGAAACGACCATGGGGGAGCCGACCTTACAGCCCATTTGCCTTCGCCTCGTCCCAGAGCGCATCCATCTCCTGAAGCGTCGCGTCCTCGGGCCGGCGCCCCGCCTCGGCGAGGCGTGTCTCGATATGGGCGAAGCGGCGGGTGAACTTCGCGTTGGCGCGCCTGAGCGCCGTCTCTGGGTCGACCTTAAGATGTCGGGCGAGATTGGCCACCACGAACAGCAGATCGCCCATCTCCGCCTCGATCTCGTCGGGCGTGGCGGTGTTGCACGCCTCGACCAGTTCCCGCGCCTCCTCGGCGATCTTGTCGAGGACCTGTCCCACCTCTGGCCAGTCGAAGCCTGCCCGCGCCGCGCGTTTCTGCAGCTTCTCGGCCCGCATCAGGGCGGGCAGGCCCAGCGCCACGTCGTCGAGCACGCCGCCCCGCGCCTTGGCCTTGCGCTCGGCGGCCTTCACCGCCTCCCAGTCGGCGGTCTGCTGTTCGGCCGACTTCTCCCGGCTCTCGTCGCCGAAGACGTGGGGGTGGCGGGCGACCATCTTGTCGGCGATGGCGGTCGCGACCGCGTCGAAGTCGAAATGCCCCGCCTCCTCGGCCATCTGGGCGTGGTAGACCGACTGGAACAGGAGATCGCCAAGCTCTCCCTTCAGCTCTTCCCAGGCCGCGCGCTCGATGGCGTCGGCGACCTCGTAGGCTTCCTCGATCGTGTAGGGCGCGATGGTGCGGAAGTTCTGCTCGATGTCCCAGGGACAGCCCGTCTCGGGGTCGCGAAGCCGCGCCATGATGGCGCGCAGGCGGTCTATGGGGGAGAGGTCGTCCATTGCAGCCAGTGCCCGATCCGTGCAGTCTCGCCCCCTTAGAGCGAACCCCCGAGCCGGAGTAAAGCGCATGGCCGTCCTCAACCGCATCGCCGCCTTCGAATACGACATGACGCGCTGGCGGCGGCATCTGCACGCGCACCCGGAGCTGGGCCTCGACTGCCCCGAGACAGCGGCCTTCGTCGTTGCGCGGCTGCACGAGTTCGGCGTGGACGAAATCCACGAGGGGATCGCCGAGACGGGCGTGGTCGCGCTGGTCCATGGCCGGGGCGAGGGGCCGACCATCGGGCTTCGCGCCGACATGGACGCGCTGCCGATGGACGAGGCGACGGGGGCGGAGCACGCCTCGACGGTGCCGGGGCGGATGCATGCCTGCGGGCATGACGGGCACACGACGATGCTTCTGGGGGCCGCGAAATATCTGGCCGAGACGCGCAACTTCTCGGGCCGGGTCGCGCTGATCTTCCAGCCAGCCGAGGAAAGCGGCGGCGGGGCCGAGGTGATGTGCCGCGAGGGCGTGATGGAGCGGTTCGGGATCGAACGCGTGTTCGCGCTCCACAACGTGCCGGGGCTCGACGAGGGTCGGGTGCTGACGACGCCGGGCCCGATCATGGCCGCGGTGGACACGTTCCACGTCCATGTCGAGGGCAAGGGCGGCCACGGCGCCATGCCGCACGAGGCAGCCGATCCGATCCCGCCGGCGCTCGCCATCGCGCAGGCCATGCCCACGATCGTCTCGCGCAACCACTACGCGCTCGACGATCTCGTGATCTCGGTGACGCAGATCCATGCCGGATCGGCCGACAACGTCATCCCCGACCGCGCCTACGTCAACGGCACGGTGCGCAGCTTCGACCCGACAGTGCAGGCGATGGTCATGCGGCGGATGGAGGAGATCGTGCAGGGCACGGCGGCCGCCTTCGGCGTGACGGCACGGCTCGACTACGAGGTGGGCTATCCCGCCACGGTCAACGACGCCGAGGCCACGCGCTTCGCCGCGCGCGTGGCGGCCGAGGTCGTGGGCGAGAACCGGGTGGAGGCCGAGGCCGGGCGCGAGATGGGGGCGGAGGATTTCGCCTACATGCTGCAGGAACGCCCCGGCGCCTACATGTTCCTCGGCGCGGGGCCCGGCGCAGGGCTGCACCACCCCGAGTTCGACTTCAACGACAGGATTTCGCCGGTGGGCGCCAGCATCTTCGCCCGGCTGGTGGAGACGGCGCAGCCCGCCGCCTGAGGCCTCAGTGATCCTCGGGCCGGAGGTAGCGGCGAAGCCCGTAGAGGAGCGGCTCGCCCTCTTTCGAGGCAGCGACGGCGGCGACCTCGCCTATGCAGATGTGGTGCGTGCCGATCTTCTCCGCCGAGACGAGGCGGCAGTCGAAGCTGACGAGCGCATCCGCGATCCGGGGCGCGCCGGTAACCATGGTTTGGGTCGTCACCGCGTTGAACTTGTCGCCCCCCGGCGCGGGCCTGCGGGAGGAGAAGACGTCCGAGATGTCCGTCTGGCCCGTGCGCAGCACGTTGATGCAGAAGCAGCGGTTCTCCAGCACCAGCGGCAGGGCGGAGGAGGAGGCGTTGAGGCAGGTCAGCATCGTCGGCCGCGCCCCGTCCGCCGAGATCGACGTCATGGCCGAGACCGTCACGCCGCCGCGTCCGGCCGGCCCGTCCGTCGTCACGACCGAGACGGAGGCGGCCGAGAGGCTCATCCCCTCGAGGAAGGCGGCGCGCAGCTCGGGATCCTGCTCTGTCATGTCCTGCATCGGGGTCTGCCTCTCGTTCGCGCCGTCCATGCCGCAAGGCGCCCGCATGGGCAAGGCGGATGCAGACGGCATCTTGCCTTCCGCGCAAGCTAGGGGCAGGCCGGGGCGGGACCAGACGGGAGACGAAAGATGGCGCTCGAGGACGCGAAGAACGAGGTCGACGGGGCCTTCACGCGGGAGGACCTCAAGGGGCTGTCGTTCGAGAACACCTTCTCGGGCGCGCCGAGCTTCCTGCGGCGGCGCTACGGCAAGGATCTTTCGGGCGTCGACATCGCGGTGACCGGCATCCCCTTCGACCAGGCGGTGACGAACCGGCCCGGCACGCGGCTCGGGCCTCGGGCGATCCGGGAGGCGTCCTGCCTGCAGCCCTACGATCCGCCCTATGGCTGGGACGGCTATTCGCCGCTGGAGGATCTCGCCATCCTGGATTACGGCGACATGGCGTTCGACTACGCGCACACCGCCGACGTGCCCGCCCGGATCGAGGCCCACGCGGCGGGCATCCTGGATGCTGGGGCGGCCTGCCTCGTGATGGGGGGCGACCACTCGGTCACGTTGCCCCTTCTGCGGGCGCACGCGGCCAAGCACGGCCCCCTCGCGCTGATCCAGGTGGACGCCCATACCGACACCTGGCCCGACGACGATGGCGCGCGGATCGACCACGGCACCTTCGCGTACACGGCCGTGAAGGAGGGGCTGGTGGACGTCGGGCGCTCGGCCCATGTCGGTATCCGCACGATGGTCGAGGACAACCTCGGCATCGCCATCCACGACGCGCGCCAGGTCCACGAGACCGGTCCCGGGGAGGTCGCACGCCTTGTGCGGGAGCGGGCCGGGAACGCGCCGGTCTATCTCTCCTTCGACATCGACGGGCTCGACCCGGCCTTCGCGCCGGGCACCGGCACGCCGGTATGGGGCGGGCTTTCCTCGGCACAGGCAGCGGTCTTCCTGCGGGCGCTTGCGGGCGTGAACCTTGTCGGCGGGGACGTGGTGGAGGTCTCGCCGCCCTTCGACCATGCCGGCATCACGGCGGTCGCGGGGGCGCATGTCCTGTTTGACCTGGTCTGCCTCTGGGGCTGGACGCGCCGCTGAGGCGCGGTTGCGTCTGGACCGACTCGGGCGACCGGGTTATCTCGTCGGCAACCGTTCTACCGGAGCCCCGCACATGGTCCGGCGCCGCCGAGACCCCGATCTCAGGACCGTCGCGCGCGACATCTCCTACGCCTCCTCCGCCGCCTCGCGCGGCGGCAGGGCCATGATCCGTGTCATGGAGAACGCCACCGGGCGTCTCGGCCTCATCCGCCGGGCGGAAGGTTACAACGACGAGGTTCGGCAGGGGCGCGACTTCTGGCAGGTGATGGTCGAGCGCTACGGCCTGAAGCTGAACGTGGTGGGCGGCAGCCTCGACAACATCCCGCGCGAGGGCCCGCTCGTGGTCATCGCCAACCACCCCTACGGCATTCTCGACGGCCTGATTCTGGGCCACATCCTCGCCGAGGTCAGGGGCGATTTCCGCATCCTCGCCCACCGCGTCTTCCGAAAGTCCGAGGACATCAACCGCATCATCCTGCCGATCAGCTTCGACGAGACCAAGGAGGCGCTGGCGCTCAACATCCAGACGCGGAAGGACGCCCTGCGCTTCCTCGCGGATGGCGGGGCGATCGGAGTCTTCCCGGGAGGCACGGTGTCCACGGCGGCGAGACCCTTCGGGCGCCCCATGGACCCCGGCTGGCGCAGCTTCACCGCACGCATGATCGCCAAGTCGGACGCCGCGGTCGTGCCGATATTCTTCGACGGGCACAACTCGCGCCTGTTCCAGTTGATGAGCCATGTCCACACGACGCTGCGCATGGGGCTCCTGATCAAGGAGTTCCGCGCCCGGGTGAACACGCCCGTCCGCGTCGTCGTGGGAGAGCCTATTCCGCGTCGCGAACTCGACGCCTTCCGGGGCGATCCCAAGGCCATGATGGCGTTCCTCCGCGAAAGGACCTATGGCTTGAGTCCCGTGCCGCTCGACCCGAACGTGCGCGGGTTCGAGTACGAGGAGCAGCACCGCGACAAGGACGCGCGGCAGGGTCCGCTGCTCGACCGGTACTGACAGGCGAGGGGCAGGCGATGGCGGTAGGTGTTTTCGATTCCGGGCTGGGCGGGCTCACCGTGCTGGAAGCCGTGACGAAGCGGCTGCCCGAGGTGCCCTTCGTCTATTTCGGCGACAACGCGCACACGCCCTACGGAACGCGGGACGCCGACGACATCTACGAGCTGACGACCCGCGGGGTGCAGTGCCTCTTCGACGCGGGCTGCGACCTTGTGATCCTCGCCTGCAACACAGCCTCCGCCGCCGCGCTGCGCCGGATGCAGGAGAGCTGGGTGCCCGAGGGCAAGCGCGTCCTCGGCGTCTTCGTGCCGCTGATAGAGGCGCTGACGGAAAGGAAGTGGGGCGACAATTCCCCCCCGCGCGAGGTCGGCGTGAAGCACGTCGCGCTCTTTGCCACGCCCGCGACCGTCTCGAGCCGGGCCTTCCAGCGCGAACTCGCCTTCCGGGCCATCGGGGTCGACGTCGAGGCGCAGCCCTGCGCGGGCGTGGTCGACGCGATCGAGATGGGGGACATGATCCTTGCCGATGCGCTCGTGCGCTCCCACGTGGAGGCGCTCCTGCGCCGTATGCCGAAGCCCGAGGCCGCGATCCTCGGCTGCACGCACTATCCGCTGGTGGAGGACGTTTTCCGCGAGGCGCTGGGTCCCGAGGTCGCCGTCTATTCCCAGCCCGACCTCGTGGCCGCCGCGCTTGCCGACTACCTCGGGCGGCATCCGGGCATGAAGGGAGCGGCGGGCGAATCACGGTTCCTGACGACCGGCGATCCCAGGCGCGTGGCCTCGAAGGCCACCCAGTTCCTGCGCCGCCAGATCGCCTTCGAGGCGGTCGAGGTTTGAGCCGTCCTGTGGACGGATCTGGGGTGCGATCGGAGAGAAGCAGACTCTGCTGCCATGAATATGAATGAATATCAGGCATTTGAAGGATTTTCCTCAAGTTCGCTCCCGGCGTGGGAAAAACTCCGGGGCCGCGGCTCCCTGTCCACTCGACTTGACGCCGATCAACCCCCATTTCTCAGTTGTACGGCAAGATGGTCGAGACGGCAGCTTAGCGAGCGGGATGTGAGCGAGACATGCGCGGACTGAAGAAACAGAGACGGATACAGGTGATCCTGCTGGCAGCGGTGGCGCTGGCGTTGTCCTCGGCCCTGATCGGCTACGCGATGCGCGACGGCAT
>CAZUVG010000145.1:0-7020 GCA_964623765.1 uncultured Roseicyclus sp. | reverse complement strand
CGAAGAACTGGTAGAACTCGGTCATCGCCACGCGGTCGAGCACGAGCTTGCCGGTCGCCTCGTCGTAGAGTTCACCACCGAACGACTGGTAGAACTGCGCGTAGTCGGAGCCGTTCGACACCCGCGGGGAGAAGCCCTTGCCCTCCGGGACGAGGCCCATCTCGACAGCGCGCGTCGCGTCCTCGAGAACGTTCTGAAGCGTGTATTCACCGTTGAGCACGGCCTCGGGCAGCGCGTCGATCTCGGCGTCGGTGTAGCCGATGGCCCGCATGTGATCGCGCCAGAAGAAGAAGGGGCGGCTCTCGGAATCCTGCGGAATGCCCCATTGCACGCCGCCGAACGACGCGATCTCCATCAGGTTCGGGTAGACGTCGGCAAGCGGCCATGCATCCAGATCGACGTAGTCCTCGACGGGCACGATGTAGCCCGCCTGGGACCAGGGCGCGATGTCGAGGTGGCTCGTCACCACGATCTCGGGCGCCTCGCCGGCCTCGGCGGCCAGCGTCACGGCCTGCTTGAACTCGGCCCAACCGCCGAAGTCCCACATGTAATCGACCGTGATGTTCAGCTCCTCGCCGCGGATCGCGGCCTCCCGCTCGAGGATGTCGGCGGCCATCTCGATGGCCTCCCAGCGGTAGCTGTCGGCCTCGCCGGAGCCGCCGCTCCAGACGGTGATCTCGTAGTCCTGCGCCAGGGCGGCACCGGCCAGGGTGCCGCAAAGCGCCGTGGCTGCCAGAAGTCGCTTGGTCATCTGTCTCTCCTAGGGCTCGCGCGGCGGAACACCGCGCCTGGGTCACGGGGTCGTCGAGAGGTGCTTTCTCGGAACGTGCACACGTGTGCACAAGCAATCGCCTAACGGCGTTTCCCAACAGTCGTGTGAAGCTTGGGAGACAAAATCTTGACAGAGTGCCGGCCCCGGCACGCACGGGCGGTTGGCGTCGTGCGGTCGCCACGCCGGCCTCCGGGCCGAAACTGCCGGAACCGGCAGCGTCGCAACCATGGACCGAAAGCAGCGACCGCCCATTGCCCGCCGTCGGGTGGTTGGGCATCCGCGGCGCGGGCGCGGGACTTC
Organism: uncultured Roseicyclus sp.; assembly: GCA_964623765.1. Lineage (GTDB taxonomy): Bacteria > Pseudomonadota > Alphaproteobacteria > Rhodobacterales > Rhodobacteraceae > Roseibacterium. The sequence continues at coordinate 5,948 of CAZUVG010000145.1, read as the reverse complement.
TCGCGCGTTCCCGGCGATGGACCCCGGGCGGTCTTCGTCGACGATCTCGATTGGAATCAGGCCCGCCCGGCCTCGCAGGAGAACCGCTTCGCCCCGTCCGAGCGCGCGGACAAGCCGGGGACGCGCATGACTGTCCTCATGGCGTCTTCCACGCCCCGCACTGCGCCCCCGGTCCTTCGCGCCTCCTCACGCCATCAGCGCCACGAAGCCCGCGACGCCCGCGAGAAGCGCGAGGCCAAGCCCCGTGAAACGCCACCTCAGGCGACGGTCGAGCCGCGAGGCGCCCTCGGAATAGTCGAAGCGCTCGTACATCACGCGGTCCATCGGCAGCCCAAGGTCGATCAGGCCGTCGGCGACCGCCGTCACCATCGGTCCCGGCCCGCAGATGAGCGCCACGGTCCGCCCGGGGTCGAGCCCGCGGAGCATCTGCGCAAGCCGGTCCGTGTCGAGCCGACCGATCTCCCCGTGCCAGCCGGGGGCCTCCTCCTCGCTGAGGAGAAGCGTCTCCAGGTCGAGCGACGATTTCGCCGCGGCGATCTCTTCTAGGCATGCGAGGTTGTCCGGCGTGCCGGCCGCATAGGCGAGCCGGACGGGATGGCCATGCCCCCGGGCCACGAGATCGCGCAGAAGGCCCAGGACGGGCGCGATGCCCACGCCGCCCGCGATGAGGAGGACGGCATCCTCCCCGTGCCCCTCCATCGTGAAATGGCCATAGGGCCCGTCGATCCCGATCGGCGTGCCGGGGGCAAGCGTCCCGATCCGGTTCGTGAAGTCGCCGGCCTCCTTGACCACGAGGCTGAGACCGGGGCGCAAGGGACTGTCGGCGATGGAAAAAGGATGGTCGAACAGCGGGAAGCGGCGCGTGCCCTCCGTCATCCAGACGAACTGGCCCGCGCTGTAGCCGAGCGGCGGGGTGCCGCCGGCAGGCTGGATGTCCAGCTCCCACATCCGCTCGGCCACCCGGGTGACCGAGGCGAGCCGCCAGGGCCGCAGGTGCAGCTGTGCCCAGCGCACGCCATAAAGGATTGCGACGACGCCCAGGGCCGCCCCGCCCAGGGCCCACCAGTAGCCCAGGAGCGGCCCCGAGACGCTGAACCGGCCCACGGTGACCGCGTGGTGGAGCCCTGCCCCCAGAGCCACGGCGGCGAGCACGAGATGGGCGGCGCGCCACCCCTCGTAGCGCAGCGGCAGGCGGTTGCGCAGCGCCGAGCCCACGACCAGCAGAACCAGCGCCGAGAGCGCAACGACACCGCTGCGGTAATGCGGCAGGGCGTGGTACGCCCACAGCCGTTCGACACCCAGCGCGGGGTCCGCGAGAAAGGTCGGCACGACGTAGATCACGGGATGCAGCAGGAGTGCCAGAAGGATCCACCAGGCCGCGGTCTTGTGGAAGGCCATCACCCGGTCGATGCCGAGACGCCCGGAGACGATCTCGAACCGGCCCGATGTCACGAACTGCACCGCCATCCCGGCCAGCCCGACAAGGCCGAGGCCCGCCGCCGCAAGCGCCCATCCCGACGTCGGCACGACGTCGCGCGCCGCCGCGAGGACAAGCGGCGCGAGGCAGACCACCGGATAGAGCACGGCCACGACCCATGCCGGCAGGCGCGGCGTTCTCCCCCGTTCCCCGGGCCCCGTGCCGGTCGCGTCGTCCCGCATGTCGCCTCTCCTTCCGTCGCCAACCGATTCAGGACCGCCGCGGCCCCACGCGTCCTTGATCTGGATTAAGGCCGGCGGGATGGGACATGACAGACTGAAACCCAACTGGTCGCAGGGAGGCCGCCATGACCGAGTTCCGCCATCTGTCCCGTCTCGCGGCGATCGCGCTCGCGACGGCGACCCCGCTCGCCGCCGAGGATTTCAGCCTGACCGAGGTCACGGAAGCCTGGCTGATGGGGCCGCACGGCGACTACCACTCGCCCTCCTTCACCCACTGGAACGAGGACGGCGAGGTGCCGGCGGCCTGCGCCGCCTGCCACTCCGAGACCGGCATGCTGGACTGGCTGGGCGCCGACGACAGCCCGGCGTTTTCGGTTGAGCATCCCGGCACGATCAATACCGTGATCGGCTGCGCCTCCTGTCATGTCACCGAGGCCGAGACGCTCGACGCGGTGCCCTTCCCCTCGGGCGTGACGATTGGCGGCCTCGGCGCCTCGGCCACCTGCACGATGTGCCACCAGGGCCGCGCCTCGACCGACCGGGTCCTGTCCGCCACGGAAGGAATGGATCTCGATGCGGTGTCGCCAGATCTCGGCTTCATCAACGTCCATTACGGCGTCGCGGCGGCGGTAATGCACGGGTCGGAGGTACGCGGGGGCTTCCAGTATCCCGACCTCGCCTACGCCGGGCGCTTCGCCCATGTCCCGAGCGCGGGCACCTGCGTCGCCTGCCACGAACCGCATACCACCGAGGTCGAGACCGAGGGCTGCATCGCCTGCCACGAGGGGGTGAACGACATCACCGCAATCCGCACCCGCCACGCCGATTTCGACGGCGACGGCGACGCCAGCGGCGGCATCCGCGAGGAGATCGAGGGGCTGCACGCGATCCTCGGCGCCGCGATCGCGGATTACGGGCGCGAGGTCGCGGGCACACCCATCGGCTACGCGCCGGGCCGCTTTCCCTACTTCTTCAACGACAGCGACGGCGACGGGACCATCGGCCCGGAGGAGGCCGCTTTCTCGAACCGCTACGCCGACTGGACGCCACGCCTTCTGATGGCGGCCTACAATTACCAGGTCGTGGCCAAGGACGGCGGCGCCTGGGTCCACCACCCCACCTACGCCATCCAGCTCCTCCATGACAGCATCGTCAGCCTTGCCGAACGCGTGGACGTCGAGATCGGAGGGCTTGCCCGGCCCTGAGCCGGGGCGATCCTGCGAATGACCTTCCCCCCGATATCCGGGCCATTGCGAACTGGAATTTTCCACCTTTGAATGGCTGAAGTAGGAAGGCCCATGAAGCGGAAGCGTTTCACTGAAGAGCAGATCATCGGCGTCCTGAAGGAAAGCGAGGCCGGCGCCAAGACGGACGACATCTGTCGGCGCCACGGGATCACCACCGCCACGTGTCTCATACCGAGCGGAAGAAGTACGGCGGCATGGATGGCAAGACCTTGTCCGCCATTGGTACGAGGACAATGGTCGCGCGAGGCCAATCGGCTGCGGGAGCTAAGGATCGAGAATGCCAAGCTCAAGCGGATCGTGGCGGATCAGATGCTGGACATCTCGTCGATGAAGGAACTGCTGGCAAAAAGCTGGTGACGGTGAGCCATCGCGTCGCCATGCGTTCGAGACCGATGGCAAATGGCCAGGCGCGAAGCTGTGGGTTTTCTGATGAGCGAGATCGGCCTGAGCGAACGGCGGGCCTGCCGGATCGTCGGCTTGGCACGGTCGGTGCAACGGTACCGGCCATTACCGAAGGACGATACCGCTGCAATCAAGCGCATGGAAGAGCTGGCGTCGGAGAACCGGCGCTACGGCTATCTACGTTTGCACGCCATGCTGCGGCGCGAGGGGCTGGTCGTGAACCACAAGCGCACCTACCGCCTCATCAACGTAACCTCAATCGCCATGTTCGGCCCTGAGCCGGTCTGACCGCGCATTGCAGCTCCACCAAACCTGTCATTCGCGCATTATGCAGCCTTGCATCGGTTCAATGGCAGCAGTGCGGACGGACCATGCTTTCGCTGCGGCGACAGATTGTCAGGTCGAGATTTGCCCGCACCAATACGCCGACCGGGTATGTTGCAGCCGCGATGCGGCAAGATGCCTGATCTCGCATGCCATGCCGGAAATACCGGGGCAACTTCGGTCGTTTCGGCGTCTTCCGACCATCTGCAGCGCATTCACTTGCCGAACGATCTGCGTCGAGGACTCGACCCGGCCAACGTGTTTTGGGAGGTACGGTGCATGACCGGGGTGCGTCGGTAACAACACCAATGTGTCCGGAGAATAACTCGATCGTGTGAATTGCAACGGAGCCTCCGGCCATGTTTGAAGTCATCATCATCAGCTTTGCGTTCTTCTTTGGTCTCGCGGTCCGTCAGATCGGCCTGCCGCCACTTGTGGGCTTTCTTGCTGCAGGGTTCGCGATCAACATCTTCGGTCCGCCTCTCGGGCTGCCCGGCTACACCACCGAAACGCTGGATCATGTCGCGCATCTTGGCGTGCTGATGCTGCTGTTCACCGTTGGCCTGAAGCTGAAGTTGGAACAGATCGCCCAGCCACAGGTCGTTGGCGGGGCGCTGTTGCATTTCGCCGTCTCCGTGGCGGTCTTTCTGCCGGGGCTCAAGCTGTTCATGGGGCTTGAATGGAACACGGCGCTGCTGCTGGCGATCGCGCTGTCATTCTCATCCACCGTACTGGCGGCGAAATTGCTGGAGACCAAACGCGAACTTGGCGCATTTCATGGCCGGACCGCCATCGGCATCCTGATCGTGCAGGACATCATCGCGCTGGTCGTGCTGGCGGTCTGGTCGGGCCAGACGCCGAACGCCTATGCCTTGCTGGTCTTCGCCGTGCCGCTGCTGCGCCCCGTGCTGCACAGGCTGCTGGACTTCGCGGGGCATGACGAACTGCTTGTACTCATGGGGATGCTGTTGTCGCTGGTGATCGGCGGAATGGGGTTCACGGCGATGGGCCTGTCGTCTGAGATCGGCGCGCTGGTGATGGGGGTGCTGCTGTCCACCCATGCCCGCGCCAAGGAATTGGGCGCGTCCATGTGGTCGCTCAAGGAGATTTTCCTCGTCGGGTTCTTCCTGCAGATCGGGCTGACCGGCTTGCCGGATTGGGGCGCGATGGTCTTTGCCGTCGCGACTGGCACCCTGCTGGGCTTCAAGGGCGTGTTGTTCTTCGCGCTGATGATCGCGTTCAAGCTTCGGGCGCGCAGTGCCTTTCTGACCGCCCTGAGCCTGACCGCCTATTCGGAATTCGGCCTGATCGTGGCGGCGGGGGTCTTGCCAGAACATCTTGTGCCGCTGGCCATCGCCGTGTCGGTGTCCTTCGTGATTTCCGCGCCGCTCAACCGTTTCGCGCATCCCCTGTATGAACGGTACGAGGACAAATTGCGCCGGTATGAGCGCGACACGATCCACCCGGACGAACAGCCAAAGAACATGGGCGACGCCGACGTGCTGATCTTCGGGATGGGGCGCACTGGCAGCGCCGCCTATCAGTTCATTGCGGATCAGGGGCTAAAGCCCCTTGGACTGGATGCGGACACCTACAAGGCCCAGGCGCATTATGAGGCGGGGCGCAACGTGCTGTTCGCCGATGCCGAGGACAGCAATTTCTGGCGTAGCTGCAATTTGGGCGGGATCAGGGCGGCGATCCTCGCCATGGACGATCTGGAGGCCAAGCTCATCGCTGCCCGATCGCTGCGCCAGCGCGGGTTCACGGGGCCGATCGTGGCCCACGCCCTGCACGAAGCGCATGAGGCGCAGATTCGTGAGGCGGGTGCCGACCATACCTATCTGACGATGAACCAGGCCGGAATCAGCCTGGCCGAGCAGACGACAGAGGCGATGGCCAACACCTGAACGAATGCTGATCGCGTGTGCGATGCTGAATCTTGGTTCAAAACTTGCCCGGAAGTGACCGGTGAAACAGGGGCAAGACCATGCAGCGAGGTCGCCTCTGTTGGCGACCCAGAGGATCCGGCTCGTCTGTTCGCAATCGAGTCGGCGGGCGCTGCATTCAGGATGTGACGGGGAAAACCGATGCCTTGTGCTCATGCACCGGGATATCTTCGCGGATGCGGATAGTCACGATCCGGGTGCTGGGGCGCTCGGTGTTCCACTCTCCGTTGGGCACGAGCGTCGAACGGCGGCCGACTTTCTGGTAGAGATGCCGGACCTGCGGCGCGTGAGCTATGCCGGGAAATGGGTGATGCAGCCTGAGAAGGCGGCGTATCGTGGCGGGTGATGAAGCCTGCCAGGACCTCCCGAA
>CAZUVG010000144.1:0-7045 GCA_964623765.1 uncultured Roseicyclus sp. | reverse complement strand
TGGAGGCCGAGGGCTTCCGCGTGATCAACCGCGGCTACCCCTCCACCCGTGCCTCCATTGCCGAGCTTGCGTCGGCCACGATCCAGCCGGCCATGGAGCAGTGCGGCCAAGGCGAGCTCAACTTCGTCACCCATTCCATGGGCGGCATCCTCCTGCGCTATTGGCTCGGGTTTCACAGGCCCGAGCGGTTGGGCCGGGTGGTGATGCTGGCGCCTCCGAACGGCGGGTCCGAGCTTGTCGACGTGTTCGGCCCCCTCGAGCCGTTCGAGTGGGTCAACGGACCCGCCGGGATGGAGCTTGGCACCAGCCCCGAGGCGCTGCCGGGCCGCCTTCCGCCGGTGGAGTTCGAGCTTGGCGTGATCGCGGGGAACCGCACGCTGAACCCGATCTACTCGGCCGTCATCCCGGGCCCGGACGATGGCAAGGTCGCGGTCGGGCGCACGATGGTGGAGGGAATGCAGGATTTCATCATCCTTCCGGTGACCCATACCTTCATGATGAACAACCCGGTGGTCATAGCCGAGGTGGTCCACTTCCTGCGCGAGGGCGCCTTCGACCACGACATGGAGTTCCTCGACGCGGTCGGTTCTTTGATCGAGTAGGATTCAGGCAAGTCCCGTCACGCGGTTGACGTGACCCATCTTGCGGCCCGGCCGGACCTCGGCCTTGCCGTAGAGATGGACCTGCACGCCGCGCCCGGCGGCAAGCGTCGGGGCGCGGTCCACGTCTTCGCCGATCAGGTTTTCCATCACGACGTTCGCGTGGCGGCTCCCGTCACCGAGCGGCCAGCCCGTGATCGCCCGGACATGCTGCTCGAACTGGTCGACGGCGCAGCCCGCCTGCGTCCAGTGGCCGGAATTGTGGACCCGGGGTGCGATCTCGTTCACCAGGAGGCCGGCGCGCGTCACGAAGAGTTCCACACCCATCACGCCCACGTAGTCCAGCGCGTTTAGGATGCGCGAGGCCAGCAGCACGGCGTCGGTGCGCAGCCCGGCGGGGGTGGCAGCGGGAACCGTCGTCGTCGAAAGGATGCCGTCCACGTGCACGTTCTCCCCCGGATCGTAGGCCGCAACCGTGCCGTCCTGCCCCCGCGCCGCTATGACGCTGATCTCCCGGGTGAAATCGACGACGCCCTCCGCGATGGCCGGGGCGCCCGCGAGCGTGGCGAGGGCCGCCTCGGCCGACGTGGCGTCTCCGATCCGCGCCTGCCCCTTGCCGTCATAGCCGAAGCGGCGGGTCTTCAGGATGGCGGGGAGGCCGGTCGTGGTCAGCGCGGGTCCCAGATCCCCCGGGCCGTCGATGCGGGCATAGGGCGCGACGCCGAGGCCGAGCCCGGCGAGGAAATCCTTCTCCACCAGCCGGTCCTGGCTGACCTCGAGTGCGCGGCGGTTCGGGTGGAGCGGCGCGGTCTCCGACAGGATGTCGAGGGCCGCGGCGGGGATGTTCTCGAACTCGTAGGTGACGACGTCGCAACCCTCGGCAAAGGTGCGCAGCGCCTTGGCGTCGTCGTAGGCCGCCTGCGTCCAGCCGGCCGCCACGTCCGCGGCGGGGGCGGCCCCCGGTTCGAAGACATGGGCGCGGTAGCCCAGACGTGCCGCGGCCATGGCGAGCATCCGGCCGAGCTGTCCGCCGCCGAGGATGCCGATGACGGCGCCCGGGGGCAGGGGCTCAGTCATCGCTCGGCGACTCCGCGATGGAGGCCGACAGCGCGGCACGCCAGGCGTCGAGGCGGGCGGCGAGCGCGGGGTCCGAGGTGGCGAGGATGGCCGCCGCCATGAGGCCCGCATTGGCCGCGCCCGCCGCGCCGATCGCCATGGTGGCGACCGGGTAGCCGCGGGGCATCTGGACGATGGAGTAGAGTGAATCGACCCCGGCGAGTGCCTTGGTCTGCACCGGCACGCCGATCACCGGCACGCGCGTCTTGGATGCCATCATCCCCGGCAGGTGCGCCGCGCCTCCCGCGCCGGCGACGATGGCCTTCAGCCCGCGTCCGGCGGCAGCCGCGCCGTAGTCCCACAGCCGGTCGGGCGTCCTGTGCGCCGACACGATGCGCGTCTCGTAGGGCACCTCCAACTCGTCCAGCACCGCCGCGGCTTCGCGCAGCGTCGGCCAGTCCGACTGGCTGCCCATGATGATGCCGACCTCGATCTTAGCCATGCCGGAGCCCTTGTCGTTCAGGCTTTCCGGTTACAGGTCCGGCCCGGTTTCCGCAATCGTCGCGGCGAATTCGCGTCAGGCGATGATGTCGGGGAACAGCTCGTCCTCTATGCGGGCAATCTCGTCCTTCAGGCCGAGTTTCTGCTTCTTCAGCCGCTTCAGCGTCAGCTGGTCGGGATTGAGCGAGTGCTGCAAGGCGCCGATCGCCTCGTCGAGGTCCCGGTGCTTGCGGCGCAGGACTTCGAGCTTCACGCGGAGGACATCCTCGTGGCTCATTTCGGTCGGTGCGTTCATGGTTTCGGTTCCCGCGTCCCGCATGATGTCCACCTTACCGCGCAGGGTGCAAAGGTACACCCGATGCGCCCGGCCTCCAAGCCTTTGCGGCGCATCTTGCGCGCTTCGCGGGTGCGCCCCATATCTGGTGGGACGGGCCGGGCGCCGCCGCTAACGGGACGCCCCGCCTGCGAGCAGATCGCTTTTTGAAGGATGTGCCTGATGACGAAACTGACACTCGGGTCGCACCCGTTCCTCCTGGGGTTCGACCAGTTGGAGCGCCTCGTGGAACGGACCGCGAAGGCTGGCAACGACGGGTATCCGCCCTACAACATCGAGCGGAAGGGCGAGAATGCCTACCGCATCACGCTTGCGGTGGCGGGCTTCTCCGAGGACGACCTGTCGATCACCGTGGAGGACCGGCAACTGGTGGTCCGCGGCAAGCAGTCCGACGACGGGGCCGAGCGCGTCTTCCTGCACCGCGGGATCGCGGCGCGGCAGTTCCAGCGCAGTTTCGTCCTGGCCGACGGGGTCGAGGTGGCCGGTGCGGAAATGAAGCATGGCCTGTTGCATATCGACCTGAAACGGGCCGCTCCGGAAAGCGTCGTGCAGACGATCGAGATCAGCAATGGAGGCGCGCGAAAATGAACGAACGCAATGCAGCAGCCGAAGTGACCGGGCGGCCCATCGTCTACATCCGCGAGGTCGCCGTGGCCGACCTGCCCGAGGAGGTCCGAGAGCAGGCCGGCGGCCAGGAGACGGTCTATGCCATCGGGTCCGAGGACGGGCAGCAACTGGCGCTCGTCCGCGACCGCAAGCTCGCCTTCGTGGTCGCGCGGCAGAACGACATGGAGCCGGTGAGCGTTCACTGAGGGCGTTTCCCCTCCACGATGAAAGAGGCGACCCAAGAGGCACCCTTGTCAGGGTGCCTTCCATTCTGGGCAACGGTTGTATCGCTTGAGTGCTGCGCGGTTACGGTCGGTGTCGGTGGGGGGCGAGTGGTCAAGCCGGTCCTTTCCCGTATTAACCGCGGCTGCGAAGCACCGGTGCCCTTCAGGTGCGAGGTCACTCCGGCCCGATTTACGTCGTTTCACTCACTCGGCTGAGGTAGCGATAAATCGACGACCAAACCAAGGTGATTGGAATTCATACCTTCGCCAAACGGCATGATCCTTGCAACACTTATCCCACCGCCAACGAGGGCCTGGTCGATGGGAATCCGAAAGAGGCTTGAGGATGCCGGCCAGGTCGCTGGTTGTCCACGAATTGGCTGAAATCCAGTCTCACGGACAAGTTGGCGCATTGGTCTGCTCCATGGCGCCATGTTGAAATCTCCCAAGGCGACGACTGGTCCATCGAACCAGTTCAGCTGAGCCGTGAGCCGGGTTAGCTCGGGTTCGGCGATGCCAGACATCCAGGGTTTCACCAGATGCATCGCGGCCAGAAATGCGCTTCGTCCGTCAGGCGTTTCAAACTCGATAACTGCGTATCGCTCCGGCCAGGCGGGATTGAGCTGCAGGTGCCAGAAGCGGCGAACATTCAGATTGGTTGCAATCAACAACTCGCATTTTTCAACCGTGCAGGGAGATACGAAGCTGAATTCTTCGCGGAGACGGCCGATGGATGGAAACACGGCTGAAGCTTCCGCGAATACGATGATGTCCGGATCAAGTTGCGCCGCCGCAGAGACGATGCGATCACTGAACTCCGTATTGCCGCCCTGCGCATTGAAGAAGAGCGCCCGGATGTTTGGAGCCAGCTCTTCGTCAGCAGGCACTGTCAGATGGAGATACGTTGAGAAGAGCATCATCCCGCCAGCTATTGTGCCAGCCATCAGAGTGAGGCCCAACAGGCGGCAGCCAAGTGCAACCGTGATGCAGGCAGAAAGGAACCCGAAAGAGAATAACCATGGAGAGTGTGCGTCCAAGATCCTCGCGAGTGGGCCAAGCATTCCTTCCGTTGGATACAGCAAGGCGAAGGCACCAAGGCTCGTCGAGCCAATTGTGATTGCGGCACTTGCCCCGGCCAAGCAAGACCTGACGTTCACGCAGCTTCTCCCGGAACAAGTAGAGATTTTTCGTTTCTCACATTTGTCGAATTAGCCTACCGTGGGAAATCCGAATTCGCCCCTCGACCGGACGCTCAGTTCCCGGTCTCGTCGCGCCAGCGGTTCACGATGGGATAGCGTCGGTCGAGCCAGAAGGCGCGCTCGGTCAGCCTTGTACCGGGGGCGGACTGGAAGCGTTTGTATTCGCTGAGATAGATTAGCCGCTCGATCCTCTTCACCGTCTCCCGGTCGTAGCCGAGCGCGACCACGTCGGCGACGGACGCCTCCTTGTCGATCAGCATTTCCAGCATCACGTCGAGATCGGCATAGGGTGGCAGGCTGTCCTCGTCCTTCTGATCCTCGCGCAGCTCGGCCGTGGGCGGCTTGTCGATGACGCGGGGCGGGATGACCTCGCCCGCAGGCCCCTTCATCCACGGACGGTGGTTGGCGTTCCGCCAGCGGCAGGTCTGAAAGACGCGGGTCTTGTAGAGATCCTTCAGCGGATTGTAGCCGCCCGCCATGTCGCCGTAGATCGTGGAGTAGCCGACCGCGACCTCGGACTTGTTGCCGGTCGTCAGCAGCATTTCCCCGAACTTGTTCGACAGTGCCATGAGCATGACCGCGCGCAGGCGCGACTGGACGTTCTCCTCGGTGATGTCGGGCGCGAGGCCCGAAAAGAGGCCCGACAACGCATCGCCCACGGCCTCGTGGGCGCCGTCGATGGAGACCGTGTCGAGCCGGCAGCCGAGCCGTCCGGCGACGTCGCCTGCATCGATCAGCGACGCCTCCGAGGTATAGCGCGAGGGCAGCATCACGCAGCGCACGTTTTCCGGCCCCAGCGCATCGGTCGCGATGGTCGCCACGAGCGCGCTGTCGATACCGCCCGAGAGCCCGAGGACAGCCTTCGGGAATCCCGCCTTGCGCATGTAGTCGCCGAGCGACAGGACCATGGTACGGTAGTCGGCCTCCCACGCGTCGGGCAGGTGCGCCTTCTCGCCGGGCACCGCCCGCCAGCCGTCGTCGCCCTTCTCGAAATCGACGTGGAAGAGACCCGGCTCGAACGCCGGCATCTGGTGGCTCAGCGCGCCGTGCGGGTTCAGCACGAAGCTCGCCCCGTCGAACACCTGGTCGTCCTGCCCGCCAAGGAGGTTGAGATAGACGAGCGGCAGGCCGGTCTCGACCACGCGGGCCACCATCTGGGCCTGCCGTATGTCCATCTTGCCGCGGTGATACGGGGACCCGTTGGGGACCAGCAGGATCTCCGCACCGGTCTCCGCCAGCGTCTCGGTCACGTCCTCGAACCAGGCGTCCTCGCAGATCGGCACGCCGATGCGCACGGGCCCCAGGCGCACGGGGCCTGCCGGGTCGCCCGCGTGGTAGTAGCGCTTCTCGTCGAAGACGTTGTAGTTGGGCAGGTGATGCTTGAGCACGGTCGCCGAGATCGCGCCACCCTGCAGGACGTAATAGGCGTTGAAGGGCTTGTCCCCGCCAGGCAGCGGGCCCCCGATGCCGATGGCAGGACCGTCGGCGCAGGACGTCGCGAGTTCGCCCATCGTGCGGTGCACGTCCATCGCGAAGGCGGGCTTTTTCACAAGGTCCTGCAGCTGGTAGCCCGTCAGGAACATCTCCGGGAAGGCGATCATGTCGGCGCCGGCAGCCTTCGCCTCGGCCCATGCATCGCGCGCCGTCTGCACGTTGCGCTGCAGGTCGCCCACCGTGGGATTGAGTTGCGCCAGCGTGAGGCGGAAGCGGTCGGACATCGGGGCTCGGGTCGATTTCTGTGCGTCTCGGTGACGTTGACCCCCCACATAGCAGACCCTCCGGCAGGGCCAAGCCGTCCCGCGCGCAGCGGGCCGAAAGGCGTTGCAGACGCGGGGTGCGTCCCCTAGCTTTGGCGCGCCGGACGCGGCACCGCCGGGATCGGGAACGGCGGACGAGATGGAGGGGGCGAGACCCGTGCGAACGACGAAATGGGCCATCGCGGTTGCGGGCGGGCTGGTGCTGTCCCCGGGCGTCGCGCTTGCGCAGGACGACACGCGGACCGACATCGTCCAGTACGACAACGGCGGCATCTACGAGGGCGAGTTCAGGGGCGGCGTGCAGCACGGCATGGGCACCTACCGCCTTCCCAACGGCTACGAATATACGGGCGAGTGGGTCGACGGAGAGATCCGCGGCGAGGGCGTGGCGCGCTTCCCGGATGGCTCGGTCTACGAGGGCGCATTCGTTGCCGGGCGTCCGCAAGGCCGCGGCTCGATCACGTTCGCCGACGGCTCGACCTACGAGGGCGAATGGAACGAGGGCCGGATCGAGGGGACGGGCACGGCCATCTACGCCAACGACGTCACCTACGCGGGCGAGTTCCGCAATGCGCTCCACCACGGGCAGGGCGTGATGACCGGGCCCGACGGCTACCGCTACGAGGGGCAGTGGGAGAACGGGCTGAAGCAGGGAACCGGAACGATCACGTATCCCGACGGCTCGGTCTATACCGGCGAGTTCGATGGCGGCCAGCGCGAGGGCACCGGCCAGCTTGAGATGGCCGACGGCACGGTCTACGAGGGTCAG
>CAZUVG010000143.1:0-7112 GCA_964623765.1 uncultured Roseicyclus sp. | reverse complement strand
CGGGCTACGTGCTGACGCCGCTGGTCGAGGCGCAGATCCCCGACCAGATGAAGACGCACGGGATGGACCGCGACACGGTCGTGCGCGAGGTCATGCTCGCGCGCCAGCCGTCGAAGGACTTCGCGACGGTCGAGCAGATGGGCGGGACGGCAGTTTTCCTGTGCTCGGATGCCGCGGCGCAGATCACGGGAACGACGATCAGCGTGGACGGGGGCTGGACGGCCCTCTGAGCGGAGAGGCGGCAGGGGGCTCCGCTCTGGCGCTGCGCGTCTACCGCGCAGTTTCCTGTCAGGATGAGAGGAAGGGTCATGCGCATCAATCTCGCGTTGCAGGGCGGCGGCGCGCACGGCGCCTTCACCTGGGGCGCGCTCGACCGGCTGCTGGAGGAGCCGGATCTGGAGATCGCCGGCATCACCGGCACCTCGGCGGGCGCGCTGAATGGCGCGGCGCTGAAGGCCGGGCTCGCGCGCGGCAGCCGCGAGGCGGCGCGCGAAAACCTCGAATGGCTCTGGGAGCAGGTGGGCGCGATCACCGACATGCGGCTCGCGCCGTGGCTGGAAGCCATTGCGCCTTCCTTCGTCAGCGCGGCGATCGAGGCCTCGCTTCCCTTCGCCGTGAGCGACGGGATCGCACGGCTGTCGAGCCCCTATGCCTCCGGGCCCTTCTGGCGAAATCCGCTGGAGCGGATCGTGGAGCGGTTCCACTACGACGCGGTTTGCGGCGATCCGGGCCCGCGGCTCTTCATCTGCGCGACGAACGTTCGGACTGGCAAGATCCGCGTGTTCGAGGGTGACGAGATCGGGCCTGCCGCGATCCTCGCCTCCGCCTGCCTCCCGACGCTGTTCCGGGCCGTGGAGATCGAGGACTCGCAGACGGGCCGGGCCGAGGCTTACTGGGACGGCGGCTATACCGGCAATCCCGCGCTCTTCCCGCTGTTCGCGGCCGACCTGCCGGGCGATGTGCTGGTCGTGAACATCAATCCGCTCTACCGCGAGGAGGTTCCGACCACGGCGCGCGCCATCCAGAACCGGATCAACGAGATCAGCTTCAATTCCTCGCTCCTGCGGGAACTGCGGGCGATCGATTTCGTGCAGCGGCTGCTCGACTCGGGGCGGATGCCCGAGGGCACCATGAAGCGGATGCGGGTGCACATGGTCTCCGACGACGCGCTGATGCGGCAGTTGTCGGTCGCGACCAAGCTGATCGCGGTGCCGCAGGTCCTCCACCAGCTCCGCGCGGCGGGGCGTGCGGCGGCGGAGAGGTTTTTGTCCGAGCATGGCCATGCCATCGGGTCGCAGGGCAGCGTCGATCTCCGTGCGATGTTCGGTTGAGGCGGAACAAGCCGCACGCCTCGCCGGTTTGTCCCCTGACGCATGACAGGAGGGACATCCATGCAATGGGACGAGATCCGAGAAAACTGGACGGCGCTGATCCCGTCGGTGCAGGCACGTTTTCCACAGTTGAGCGAGGAGCGGCTCACGGCGCTGTCGGGCGAGCGTGACGAACTGGTCGCGGCGCTGGTGCAGTCGGGAAGCGACGCGCAGGAGGCCGAACGCGAGGTCGAGGACTGGCGCGAGACGCCGATGCCCGCGGATGCCTATGCCGATCCCGCGCATGATGCGGACGCGGCGCGGGACGCGCGCGGCTACATTCCGGAGGGAGAGGATCCGCTGGCCGACGACCGGCGGTTCGGTGACGACCACGTGCCCGACCGGCCCATGGGCCGCCGCGAGGAGTGAGGACGGCGCCTCAGCCGAGCGCGGTGACCCAGAGCACGGTCGCGTCGTCGTCGGAGGTGGAGATCACGTTGTGGCCCATCGACGCGTCGTAATAGGCACTGTCGCCGCGGGCGAGGTCCACGGGCGCGTGGAACTCCGTCAGAAGGCGGATGCGCCCTGTCAGCACGTAGAGGAACTCCTCCCCGTCGTGGCGCACCCAGCCGTCGAATTCCTCGAAGGCGCGGGCGCGGATGCGGGCCCGGTAGGGCAGCATCGCCTTGCGCGTCAGCGCGCCGGCCAGCAGTTCGTGCTCGTAGGTTGCCGTCGGATGGGCCCCGCCCTCTCCCGAGCGTGTGACCGCAAGGCGCGCGCTCGACTGCGGCTCGGCCGGCGGCGTGAAGAGCTGCGGCACCGAGATCGCGAGGCCATGGGCGAGCTTCTTCAGCGCATCGTATGTCGGTGACATCTGCCCGTTCTCGATCTTCGACAACGTCGAGCGCGCGAGCCCGGCGGCGCGGGCGGCCTGTTCCAGCGTCCAGCCGCGCTCCTTCCTGAGCGCGCGGACGCGCGACGCGAGGTCGACCGGCCCTGAGGGTGCGGCGACGCCTTCGGCGCGGGCGATGCGGATGAGGCTCGGCTGGTCCTGCATGGACGCGGGATTTATCCGGGCGCGGGCCCGCTTGCAACGCGGGCAGGTGCGGCATAGGGCAAAGGCATGGACGCCCCCTGCCCCGATCCCTTCAATCTCGCCGCCTACGTGCTGCAGGCAGGCGCCCGCGATCCCGAGAAGGTGGCATTGGCGATCCTGGGGCCGTCGCGCGCGGAACGCTGGAGCTATGCGCGGCTGATTCGGGCGGTTCGGGGCATGGCGGGCGCGCTCCGGGCCGAGGGCTTCGTGCCCGGCGACCGGATCCTGTTCCGCCTGGGCGACACGGTGGAGTTTCCCGTCGCCTTTCTCGGCGCGGTAGCCGCCGGGCTCGTGCCGGTGCCGACGGCGGCGGCGCTCACGACCGGAGAAGTCACGCGGCTCGCACGGCTGACGGCGCCAAGGGCGGTGCTCGCCGGGCCCGGCATCGCGCTGCCCGAGTGCACGGCGCCGGTGCTGAGCGACCTGCGGGCGATGATGGCAGCACCGCCCGCGGGTTTCGAAACCGGATCGCCCGACCGCCTCGCCTACCTCGTCTTCACCTCGGGCTCCTCCGGCCAGCCGAAGGCCGTTGCACATGCCCACCGCGCGATCTGGGCGCGGCGGATGATGCACGATGGATGGTATGGCCTGCGGCGGGACGACAGGCTGTTGCACGCGGGCGCGTTCAACTGGACCTTCACGCTGGGGACGGGCCTGCTGGACCCCTGGTCGGTGGGCGCGACCGCGCTGATCCCGGCGCCCGGGACGGACAGGGCCGCCCTGCCCCTTCTCCTGCGGCGACACGACGCCACCATCCTCGCCGCGGCACCGGGAATCTTCCGCAGGCTGGTTTCGGACGGCGAGCTCCACCTGCCGAAACTGCGCCACGGGCTGTCGGCGGGGGAGAAGCTGCCAGAGCCCCTGCGCACGCACTGGCGGGAGGCGACGGGAACGGAGATCCACGAGGCGCTCGGCATGTCGCAATGCTCGACCTTCCTCTCGGGCTCACCCGCCCGACCGGCGCCGGCGGGAACGCTCGGCTACCCGCAGCCGGGGCGCAAGCTGGCGGTGCTGTCGCGGGACGGCGCGGAGCTGGGCGACGGGAAGGTGGGCACGCTCGCCGTCCACCGGTCCGACCCGGGGCTGATGCTGGGCTACTGGTCGGAGGGAGGCACGCTCGACCTGCCGCTTGCGGGCGACTGGTTCGAGACCGGGGACCGCGTGGAACGTCGGACGGACGGCGCCTTCGTCTATCACGGGCGACGGGACGACCTGATCACCGCCGGCGGATTCCGCCTCTCGCCACTGGAGATCGAGGCAGCCTTTCACGGTGCGCCGGGCGTCGCGGACTGCGCGGCGCTGGCGCTGCATCCCAAACCCGACACCACGATCGTCGCCCTAGCCTATGCCGGTTCCGCCACGGAAGCCGAGCTCGCGCCGCTGGCCGCGGCACGGCTCGCGCGCTACAAGCAGCCGAGGGCATACATGAAGCTCACCACCCTGCCCCGCTCCCCGAACGGCAAGCTCGACCGGCGCGCGCTGGCCGACATCGCGAAGGAGGCCATGGAATGATCGCGCTCGACATCATCTCGGATCCGATCTGCCCGTGGTGCTACATCGGCTGGACGAACCTTGCCCGCGCGATGGAGGCCCGTCCCGACCATCCCTTCGTGCTGGAATGGCACCCCTTCCAGTTGAACCCCGACATGCCTCGCGGCGGCATGGACCGGCGGGACTACCTGGAGCTCAAGTTCGGCGGGCGCGAGGGGGCGGTGCACGCCTACCAGCCGGTGGTCGACCATGCCGCGGCGGCGGGTCTCGACCTCAGGCTCGACCGGATCGCCCGGACGCCCTCGACGCTCGACGCGCACCGCCTGATCCACTGGGCCGGGATCGAGGGGCGGCAGACGCCCGTCGCGGTCGCACTCTTCCGGGCCTATTTCGATGAAGGACGGGACATCGGCGACCCGGAGGTGCTGAGGCAGATTGCCGAGACGACGGGCCTCGACGGTGCGATGATCGCCAAGCTTCTCGACGGCGAGGCCGACGTCGAAAGCATCCGCGCCCGCGACGCGCACGCGCGCTCGCGCGGGGTGCAGGGTGTGCCCTGCTTCATCGTGGGCAAGAAGCACGTCGTGACGGGAGCACAGTCAACTGACCTTTGGCTGCAGGTCATCGACGAGGTGCGCGAGGCCGAAGCGGGACCGCGCCCCGATGCGGGACCCCTGCAGTGAGCGCACCCGGAATCACAGCGCCACCAGAGGCGAAACGGCTGTCGAAGCCCGAGTTCATCGCGCTCATGGGCACGATCTTCGCCACCGTGGCCTTCTCCATCGACGCGATGCTGCCGGCGCTGCCGGAGATCGCCGCGGCGCTGACGCCCGAGGACGCGAACCGGGCGCAACTGATCCTGACGAGCTTCTTGCTCGGCATGGGGTTTGGCACGCTCTTCGTCGGACCGCTCTCGGATGCGCTCGGGCGCAAGACGGTGATCCTGATGGGCGCGGCGCTCTACCTAGTGGGTGCGACCCTCGCGCTCGTCGCGCCGACGCTGGAGCTCCTGCTCGCCGCCCGCGTGATCCAGGGGCTGGGCGCGGCCGGTCCGCGCGTGGTGGCGCTCGCCATGATCCGCGATCTTTACGCGGGTCGATCCATGGCGCAGATCGTCTCCTACGCCATGCTGATCTTCACGCTGTTCCCGGCGGTTGCACCGCTCATCGGTGCGGCGATCATCGCGGGCTTCGGCTGGCGATCGATCTTCGTGGCCTTCATCGTCTTTTCCGTTGTCTCGGTGGGCTGGCTCACCATCCGACAGCCCGAGACGCTGCCGCCCGAGGCGCGGAGCCCCCTGAAGGCGGCGCGCCTTCTGGCCGCCGCGCGCGAGGCACTGTCCCTCCGGCAGATGCAGTTCTCGATCCTCGCTCAGACGCTGATCTTCACCGCGCTCTTCGCGATGCTGAGTTCGATCCAGCAGGTCTTCGACATCGCTTACGGCCGGGCCGAGGGCTTTCCCCTCTGGTTCGCGCTGATCGCGCTCCTTGCCGCGCCGGCGGCACCGATCAACGGGCGTCTCGTGATGCGTCTCGGGATGCGGCCGCTCATTCGACGGGCGCTGGCGCTGGCGGCGGTGGCTTCCTTTGCCACGGCGCTTGTCCTGTGGCTCGCCGGGCCCGGTGCGGGTTTCGTTCTGTTCCTCCTGTGGACGGTCACCGTCTTTGCCTCGGCCGCCTTCACCATCGGCAACCTCAACGCGCTCGCGCTGGAGCCGCTCGGTCACATCGCGGGCACCGCCTCTTCGCTGATGGGTGCCCTCGCCACGGTAGGCGGCGCGGTCGGGGGGGCGCTCATCGGGCAGCTTTTCGACGGGACGGCGGTGCCCGTGGCGCTGGGTATCGGGACGGCCTTCACCCTCGCGGGACTCGTGATGATCCGGATGCCGCGGGAGGCGGTGGACGCCTGAGCCCTACTCGGCGGGCGAAACCGTCGAGGGCACGGCCGCCACGCGACCTTCCTTCCGCGCCACGTCGCGTTGCCACCACCACATGACAACCAGCACGTTCGGCACCCAGCATGTCCAGCCGATGTAGGGAAAGACCGTCTCCAGCTCGAAGAAGATGCGCAGGATCGGCAGTTGCAGGCGGAAGCTCACCGCGCCGAAACACAGCGCGGCCATCATCACCATCCAGCGGCGATGCCGCTCCCGGTCACCCTTAACGATCCAGTAGATGCCCATGACGAGGGCGAAGAACCATGCCACGGACCCCATGGCGAAGCCCACTTCGGACCACATCGGGTAGTCCATGTTGAACGAGATGGTCGGCGTCGTCAGCGCCGAGATCGCCACGATCGGAACCAGCGCCCAGCCGAGGTAGACGTGCTTCCTCCGGTCGCCGCGGCGCCACATGCGGCTGACCTGCAAGGGGATCAGGATGACGGCAAGGCCGCCCGCGATCATGTGGACGGCGAGCGTCGAGCCGACGTTGGCGATGTGGTGGGCGACGTGGTCCGCGCCGCGCTCGATCCCCTCGACAACGAACGCGGTCCATGCGCCCGACAGCCCATCGCCAAGCGCGGGGAAGAAGCCATGGATCAGCCCGGGCGGCACGAACTTGAAGGCCGAGGCGGCGGAGATGAAGGAAAAGAAGAGAAAGGCGTACCAGCCCCATTTCGGCATCTGGCGCGGCGGCTCGCGCCGGATCGTCTCGTCCTGTGCGCCTCTGCCGGGCGCTCCGGTCCTGTTCATCTGTGACTGTCCCACGTCTGCCTGCGCGCGCTCCCGTGGGGAAAGCCCTTAGCCGAAAAGGCTCATCCGGCCAATCCCACCGACTCTTTCTGCGCTGCGGCATGTTGCGCGAGATCCCGGGCGATGGCAAAGGCGCCCTTGATCTTGTCGGCTTCGCGGGCCCAGTCGCGGCGGACGACGATCCTGTTGTCCTTCACCTTGGCCAAACCCTCCTGTTCCTGAACGAATTCCACCAAACCCTTGGGATTCGGGAACTTGTCGTTGTGGAACTGGATCGTCGCGCCCTTGGGCCCCGCGTCCAGCTTCGCGATGTGGGCACGCTTGCACATGGCCTTGATGCGCACCACGAGCAGGAGCGTGTTCACCTCGCGCGGAAGTTTGCCGAAGCGGTCGATGAGCTCGGCGGCGAAACCTTCGAGATCCACCTTGGTCTCGAGTTGGCTGAGCCGCCGGTAGAGGCCGAGCCGCACGTCGAGGTCGGGCACGTAGTCCTCGGGGATCAGGACCGGCACGCCGAGGTTGA
>CAZUVG010000142.1:5636-7126 GCA_964623765.1 uncultured Roseicyclus sp. | reverse complement strand
CCATGCCGACGCCGCGCCGGCCCGACAGGCTGGTGCGGTTGGCCTTGTCGTAGCTCGCCTTGAAGACGTAGCCCGCTCCGACCTCGGCGCAGGCCTCCGCCATACGGCCCGCGATCATGAGCGCGTGGTCGAGGCTTTCCAGCTGGCAGGGCCCCGCGATGACGGTGAGCTGCCGATCGTTGCCGACCGTGACGGCACCGGGCAGGCCGGTGCCGATCTCGAATTCCTGCATGGGGCGCATCCTTCCCGCTGGCGTCAGGAACTGACCTGTTCGCGCAGGATCGATACCGTCATCGAGACGAGGAGGTAAATGCCCGAGAAGACAAGCAGCGCGAGCGCGGTGTTCTCGAACGCCTTGGGATAGGCCGCGGCGTCCGGTGCCACGGGGAAGACCCCGACGGACAGGTAGAGCGTCTGTCGGTTGGCCTCCATCCGTGCCATCTCCATCTGCTGGAGCGCCTGCGCGAGCATCATCTGCCGCGTCTCGAGGTCGGCCTGCGCGATGATGAGCTCGGACTGAACGCGTGCGAGCGAGACCTCGCCCGCCTCCGTCTCGGTCAGGCCCGAGCGGAGTTCACCGATCAGGTCCTCCAGCCGGGCGATGTTGCGTTCGGCCACGGCGACGCGCGTCTCGTTGGGACGCGACACGGCCAGCAACTCGTCTAGCCTGAGGCGTTCCTCCTGCAGCTGCGTCTCGAAGTTCTGGATCTGCCCGAAGACGGTCGAGACCTCGGCCTCGGTCGACAGGACACCGCGCTGTTCCTGAAGGTCGAGCACGCGGCTCTGGGCCTCCAGCACGCGGTCCTCGGCTTCCTCGAAGCTGTCCCGTGCCCCGGCCATCTGGTCCTCGCGCAGGCGGGAACTCATCGCGTCCACGCGTTCCTCGGCGTAGCGCATCAGCGCCTCCGAGAAGGCCTGGCTCGTTTGCGGATCGGCCGCGGCGACCTCCATTCGGATCAGCCCCTCGGTCGGGTCGTAGCCGATCTGAAGATTGCGGCGGTAGGTGTCGTACATGTCCTCGACCGTGGCATCCGGCGCCAGCCGGTTGAGCGGATCGATGGATGGGTCCGAGAAATGCTCGCGGAACCCCAGTTCCTCGTCGAGCCGCAGCATGGCCTCGCGGCTCTCCAGATAGGCCTGGACCGTGATGCTTTCCTGCACGGTGGCGAAGCCGCCTCCGCCTAGAAGCCCGCCCAGGGCGCCGCTGCCTCCCCCGCCGCTCTCCGCCTTCTGGATCACGAACTCGGTGTTGGTGGCATACATCGGGGTGGCCACGCGGAAGTAGTAGTAGGCCACGAGCAGCGTCGGCAGCAGCACGAAGAACGCCAGCCGCGTGGCCAGCAGCACGAGCTTCCGGCGCCGGCGGCGGGCGATGTCGCGCTGCACCTTCATGATCTCGACGGCGCGTTCCTCGGGGGTCGGCGGCCCGGGCGCCGGCTGAGGCGCAATCGGGCGTGCCTCGGCCGGGACCGCGGCGGGGGCCCCGCGTG
>CAZUVG010000142.1:0-5626 GCA_964623765.1 uncultured Roseicyclus sp. | reverse complement strand
CGGTGCCGCCGTCGTCACGCAGGAAGTGCGGGCGCTGCCCGTCGTGGACCACGAGTTCCAGCTTGCTGCCGCGGGCGAAGGGATCGATCCCGCGCTTGCGAAGCAGGCGGACCGCGTCGAAGTCGGAATCGGGCGAAAGGCCGTGCTTCTGCGAGATGCGCCGCGCCATGCGCAGCTGCCGGCCCGTGAGCCCCTCGGCCCGGATGGCGGCAATCTCCTCCTCGTAGGTCGGGAGTGCCGGCTCGCTCGGGTCCGGCTGCTGTGGTTCGGGCCCGGGGTCTGCGGGCGGCGCCTGCACCTGCCCGGCCGCTTCCAGCCGGTCGTGCGCGGCCGACCCGGGGAAGGGCGTGCTTCCGAAACCGTCCTCGGCGGGCGGCTGCGGCCCGGGCTCCGGCGCCGCGGCGGACTGCGGCCGTGCGCCCGGCCCCTCGTAGGGGACGGCGCTGCCGGTGGGGCGGCGAATCCGGAATTTCCTAGCCTTGGGTTTCGTAGTCATAGAGTTGTCTTGCCTCTTCGAGCGTATCGAATTGGTGAAGTCGTCCGTCGCGCAGGACCGCTGCACGGCGAGCGAACTTCTCGAGCGTCTGCATCTGGTGGGAGACGATGACGACGGTGCTCTTGCGCAGCCGCTCGGCCAGGATGCTCCCGGCCCTTCGGTTGAACTCCGCGTCGGTGGAGGCCGGCATCCCCTCGTCGATGAGATAGATGTCGAACTCCAGCGCCAGCAGGAGAGAGAAATTGAACCGTGCGCGCATCCCCGAGGAATAGGTGCCCAGCGGCATGTCGAAGTATTCCTCGATCCCGCAGACCCAGCGGCTGAACGCTTCCACGTAGTCGGGATCGAGCCCGTAGAGCCGCGCGATGTAGCGGGCGTTTTCGGTGCCGGTAAGCTTGCCGATCACGCCGCCCATGAAGCCGAGCGGGAACGAGATGCGGCAATTGCGGTAGATCCGACCCTCGTCGGGTTTCTCGAGCCCGGCCATCATCTTGATGAGCGTCGTCTTGCCGGTGCCGTTCGGGGCGAGGATGCCGAGCGAATAGCCGAGATCGACGGTGAAGGACGCCCGGTCGAGAATCACCTTGCGGCGCTCTCCGGTCCAGAACGACTTCGATACTTCGGCGAATTCCAGCATCTCCGCGAACTGCCCCTTGGTCTTCGCACCCGCTTGGTCATCCGCCGGGCGCCCGATCTGGCGTCGGGTCACATCATGACACACTAAATCTGCTTTGCGGCCGTTTTATGGACTCCGGCCGGTGAACGATACGTTTTTTTTCCCGGGGGCAGGCGCCGGGCGATGGCCTGCCTGTTCGCCCGGGCCGCTCCGCGGAGTCGGGCCGACGCCCGCGCCATGGCGCGGACGTGATCGTTCGGCATCTGGACAGCGCCCCGAGGATCAGCCGTAGCCGTAGGGCTTCGGCTCGTGGCAGACGTGGCCGGCGCATTCCAGCTCGAGCGTCGCCGCGTCGATGCCATGTCGCTCGGCGAGCCGCGCCTTGACCGCCTCCTTGACCCGGTCGGCGGCATCCCAGCGATCCGGCACGATAACGAGATGCGCGTCGAGCGCTGTGCGGTCCTCGGACACCATCCAGAGGCGCAGGTTGTGGATGTCCGCGATGCCCTCGATCTGCGCGAGGTCCCGGCGCACGGCCTCCGTGTCGGCGTCGGGCGGGCTCGCCAGCATCAGGATGCGCACGACCCCGGGGGTCTCGCGGCCGACCTGCCAAAGGATGTAGCCTGCGATCATCAGCGTGACGAGCGGGTCCACGATGCTCCAGCCGAAGAGCAGGATCAGCGTGCCCGCCACGATCACGGCGACCGACCCGAGGGCGTCGGCGAGGTTGTGGAGGAAGGCCGCGCGGATGTTGACGCTCGTCCGGCTCATCGCCCGGGTCAGCGCCGCCGTGACGAGGTCCACGACCAGCGCGACGCCCGCGATGGCGACGACCAGCCAGCCCTCGACTGGGGCGGGATCGAACAGGCGCATCACGGCCTCGTAGATCAGGTAGAGCCCGAGGACGGCCAGCGTGGTGTAGTTCACGAGTGCAGCCACCACCTCGGCCCGCCCGTAACCGAAGGTCATGCCTGCGTCGGCCGGACGCCGCGCGATGCGCCGCGCGGCGAAGGCGATGACAAGCGCGATGGCATCCGAGAAGTTGTGCAGCGCATCGGCGATCAGTGCGAGCGATCCCGCGAGAATGCCGCCGGCGACCTGCGCCGCCGTCAGGCCGAGGTTGACCGCGATGGCGAGGCCGACGCGCCGGTCACCCGTCTCGGCGTCGATATGGTGGTGGTGGGGCATCGACCAGAAGTAGGCGCGGGGAAGGACAGATGCGAGGGCAGGGGAGGGATGACATGCGCCGCCGCGCGCCATAGGTCTCGGGCGATGACGACCGATACGCTCCCCGCCGAGATCGCCGCCTGCCGAATCTGCGCCGACCGCTTCGCCGCGACAGCGACGGCCCATGCGCCGAACCCGGTCGTCTGGTTCCGCCCCGGCGCGCGCATCCTCGTGGCGAGCCAGGCGCCGGGGATGCGTGTCCACAAGGCCAATACGCCGTTCTGGGACCAGTCGGGCAAGCGGCTTCGTCAGTGGATGGGCGTGGACGAGGCGACGTTCTACGACCGGTCGCGCGTGGCGATCGTGCCCATGGCCTTCTGCTTCCCCGGCTACGACACGGGCGGCAGCGACCTGCCACCGCCGAAGGTCTGTGCGGCGACATGGCGGGGGCGGGCGATGGACTGCCTCGGAGAGGTGGAGTTGACCCTACTCATCGGGGCCTACGCGCAGGGCTGGCACCTCGGCGGGCGCATGGGCGTGACCGAGCGCGTGGCTGGCTGGCGCGACCATGCGCCCGCGGTCTTCCCGTTGCCTCACCCGTCGTGGCGCAATACCGCGTGGCTCAAGCGCAATCCGTGGTTCGAGGCGGAACTGCTTCCCGCCCTGCAGGCCCGCGTAAGGAAGGTTCTGGAGCGATGAGCGACGAGACCACCCCGCTCGACGCGGCCCATGCGGCGCTGCAGGTAGCCGGCGACGAGGATGCCACCTCCCGGCTGCAATGGTTCGACCGGCTGGCGGCGGCGGAGCTCTTCCTTCTGCTCGAGGAGGAGGCCAAGGGCGACAGCGTGAGGCCGCGTGTCTTCGAGGTCGAGGACGGCGCCTTCGTCTGCGTCTTCGACCGGGAAGAGCGCCTGTCGGCCTTCGCGGGCGGGGCCGCGCCCTACGCCTCGCTCCCGGGGCGGGCGCTCGCAGGAATGCTTGCCGGGCAGGGGCTCGGCCTCGCCGTCAATCTCGGCGCGCCTTCGGAGATGCTGCTCGACGCCGATGCGCTCGGCTGGCTCAAGGGCATGCTCGACCGCCGGCCGGACGAGGTTGAAGAGGCCCCGCGCGAGATCGCCCCGCCCGCCGGCCTCCCCGAACGGCTCCTGGCGGCGCTCGATGCGCGGCTCGCCTCGGCCGCGGGCCTCGCCGACCGCGCGCTTCTGGTGGCGGTGGCCTATGCCGGCGGCGGACGGGGGCACCTTTTGGGGTTCGTCGATCCCGCGCCCGGGGCCGAGCCGTCGCTCGCGCGGCTGGTGGGCGAAGCGCTGAGCTTCTCCGGGCTCGAGGCCGGAACGCTCGACGTGGGCTTCTTCCGGACTGAAGACACGATCGTGCCGCGGCTCGAACGGGCGGGGTTGCGTTTCGACCTGCCCGAGCCGGAGCTTCCGCAAGAGCGCAGCGCACCCGGCAGCGACCCCGACAGGCCGCCACGTCTTCGCTGACGCGGCGTCCGGCACGGTGCGTGCCGGTTGTCCGGTCGGCGTCCGACGTCAGTATCCGGCGTCGCGGTCGACGAGATGGAGGAACGGCTCGCCGGCCTCGCCGCGGCGGATGTTCTCCACGATCACGCGGGAGGCGGAGGACGGCCGCGTCTCCGACGCGATATGCGGCGTGACCGTCACCCTCGGATGGGTCCAGTAGGGATGCTCGGGCGGAAGGGGCTCGGTCCGGAAGACGTCGAGCGTGGCATGGCCGATCTGGTCCGCGTCCAGTGCCGCGAGCAGCGCCTCGTCGTCGATCAGCGGTCCCCGGCCCGGGTTGACGACCACCGCCCCCGCGGGCAGGAGCGCGAGGGTGCGCGCGTTCAGCACGTTCTCCGTCCCCGGCGTGTCGGGCAGGAGGAGAACCACGATTTCCGCCCGTGACAGGACGGCGTCGAGTCCTTCCGCCCCGTGTGCCGTCTCGACGCCCTCGATCGTCTTTTCCGACCGCGCCCAGCCCAGCACGCGGAAGTTCAGCGCCGCGAGAGCCCGTGCGCAGGCCCCGCCCAGCTGGCCGAGGCCGAGGATGGCCACCGTCCGGTCACGCGCGAGCGGCGGCGCGCTGTCCTTCCGCCATATCCCGTCCTGGCCAAGGATATGGGCGTCCATGCCGAGGTGGTGGCGCAGGACGTGACCCGTCACCCATTCCACCATGCCCTCGGTCAGACCGTGATCGACCATCCGCGCGAGTGGCACCGTCAGCGTGGGGTTGACGGTGACGTCCTCCACCCCGGCCCAGAGGTTCAGCACGGCCTTCAACCGGGTGAAGGGCGTGAAATCCTCGATCCCGCTGTTCCGGGCATAGACGATGTAGTCGACATCCTCCGGCGCGGCCTCGGTTGCGAGGATCGCGTGGCCGAGGCCCGCCTCCTCCAGCGCACGCCTCAGGGGCGCTTCGTACTGTTCCCAGCGTTCGGCCCTGGCCGCGAAAAGGATTACGGGCGCACGGGGCATGGCGTCTCCTTCGGATTGTCCCGTGGGGCTAGCAGCGCGGCGGCGAGGGGTCCAGCCTCAACGCGGGCGGTGGACATGTGCTGACTGGACGAGGCCGAAGGCCACCATCAGCACCAGCATCGCGGAGCCGCCGTAGCTGACGAGCGGCAGCGGCACGCCCACCACGGGCGCGAGGCCCATGACCATCGCCATGTTCACCGCGAAGTAGAGGAAGAAGGCCACCGCGATCCCCATGACGAGGAGCGAGGCGTAGCGATCCCGCGACGTGATGGCCGTGTAGATGCAGAACAGCAGGATCAGCACGTAGAGCACGAGAAGCGAGGCGGCGCCCACGAAGCCGAATTCCTCGGCGAGCGTGGTGAAGATGAAGTCGGTGTGTTTTTCCGGCAGGAAGTTCAGCCGCGACTGGGTGCCCTCCATGAAGCCGCGCCCGGTCCAGCCGCCCGAGCCCAGCGCGATCTGGCTCTGCGTGATGTGGTAGCCCGCGCCGAGCGGGTCCTGGGAGGGATCGAGGAAGGTGTCGATGCGCCGGTACTGGTAGTCCTGGAGAAGCTGCCACGACGTGCCGCGCGAGGCGAAGACGGCGCTCACCGCGCCCACGCCCGCGGCGATCACGCCCGCGAAATAGGCCCAGTGGACGCCCGCGAGGAACATGACCGCGCCCCCGCCCATGAGAAGCAGAAGCGCCGTGCCGAGGTCGGGTTGGCGCAGCGTCAGGAAGGCCGGAACCGCGATGATCGCGAGCGGGATCAGCACGTGGAGCGGTCGCGAGACCTTGTTCATGTCGAGCCAGTCGTAATAGGCGGCGAGCATCATCACGAGAGTGATCTTCGTCAGTTCCGAGGGCTGCAGCCTCATGAAGCCGAGGTC
>CAZUVG010000141.1:4731-7177 GCA_964623765.1 uncultured Roseicyclus sp. | reverse complement strand
CTGGCCAAGGATATTGGCGCAGGCGTCACCACCGTGGATCTCGTGCCCGAGGGGATCGGCGCGGAATACGCCAGCGCCGGGCGCGTGTCCATCGGGTCGGAGATCGCGACTTTCGAGCGGTCGGGCGACACGCTGACGCTCACGGGCCGCGGCATGGACGGCACCGAGGCGCGCAGCCATTCCGAAGGCGATTTGGCGCAGCAATGCGCGCGATGGGATCGCGTGCGGATCGACCAGGTGGCCGCGGACCTGCTGGAGAATTACGCGGGGGTAGACCCTGCGTTCCTGCCGACCGGCGATTGGGCCGCAGAGGCGGTGCGGTGGCTTGCCGGATTCGAGCTGACGCGCACCATCCCGAAGCCGCAGGGCGTCGAACGCCTGATGGGCGAACTGGCGCAGCTCGGCGTCATCTGGTGGTGGGACGACCAGGCGCAGGAAATCAGGATGCGGGCGAACCGTCCGTTGGACAGGACGGAGACGGCCACGCCGGTCAGCGACGCGAACAGCGTGATTGCCGGCACGCTGCGCAACAGCGACAGAGACGACGAACGGCTGACCCGCGTAATCCTCTGGCATGGGCTGATCGACTCGTCGGACAGCACGACCAACGGCCGCAACTACCAGATCGCGCAGGTGGCTATCGACCCGGACGCAGAGGCGCCGCTGGAATACGACGGCACGCGCGTGCACGAGATATTCAGCCCCTGGCTTGGCGCGGGCAGTACCAGCGTCGCCACGGCTGTCGCGACCCGCCTGCTGAATCGGTATCGCGAGACGCCGCGCGAAGTGGAGTTCCACGTCGATATCAAGGACGAAAGCGACCTGGAGATTGCAAGCCTGCTCCAGATGACGAGCCGCGTCCTGCAAGACGAGACGGGCGCATCCGAGCCCACGGACATGCAGGTGACGGCGATCGAGGAAGTGCAGTCGGGCCACCGGCTGCGGGTGGTAGCGCAGACTTTCCAGTTTCGCGGTCGCTACGGCTTCATCATGCCTGACACCGCGACATCAACCTATGGTGCTGCGTCGCAGGCCGAAAAGGACAGCGGCGCCTTCATCGCGGCCGACGCTGACGGCTTTGCCGATGGCACCGGGCCCTACCTGATTTTCTGAGAGGCACAGCATGGCAACCTACCGCGCAATAGCCGCGTCCGAGGTGGACGCGGGAAGCCCTCTGACGGCCACGCTCGCGACAGCGTGGACGGACAATCTGACGGCGACGATGGAGCAGGCGTCGGGTGCGCCGCGCTATGCGGAGAAGGTAATCACGGGGTCGGCCGCGGCGGCGTCCAGCCTGACGTTTTCCGGCTTCGATGCGGGCGGCTATTCCGGGGCCATCATTCATGGCTATTTCCGGTCGACGACTGCCAACGCCCGAGACCTTACCCTGCAGATCGGGGACGCCACGACGCTGGCGTCTGCCGACACGCTTATCACTACGTCAACCGGCTCAGCCGGCGCTTTCACACTGTCCGTGGATTGCGACACCGGCGACTGGAAGCTCGTTCATTTTTTCGACAGCACGGTTGTGAACGCGGACTCGGGCACAGCATCGCTGCCCGCCGGCGCCGTCACGCGCATCCGGATCAACACTGACACCGACCAGTCGATCGCAGCGTTCTGCATCCCCAACGGAGGCGCGGCATGATCCAGACCGAGGTCGATATCGTGACGGGCGAGGTCACCGTCGTGGATCACCGGAGCGAGGCGCAGCGCGCCGCGGACGCGGCCGCAGAGCGGCTGGCCGACGCGAAGCGCGAGGCGGAGCGGCGGATCGAGGCTGCGGCGCCGCAGGCCGCCCGCGCCGCGCTTACAGAGCTGGCCGCCGCCAGTTTGTTGAGCAGCGCGGACAGCAGTGTCTTCGGCACGGCGATGGCGTGGGTGCGCGACACCCGCGCAGCGGCCACAACGATCGCGGCGGATGCGGGCGGAGACATCGCCACCGACCGGCGTTGGCCCGGCGCGCCGGATGCGTTGGCCGAGCTGATTGCGAGGGCCGGAACATGACGATCATCTCGCGGGGATTCCTCCTCGCACCGAACGTTCCGCGAGTGGCGCGGACAATCGACCTGACGCTGGACGGATCGCCGACGACCGGCACGCTCACGATCTGGCAGCACGACAACGCGCGGCTGTTCTTCACCGCGTCGGATGCCGCCGGGGATCCGGTGACCATTGTCGGGGTGAGCGACATCACGCTGCGGATCGCGCGGCGCGCTATCGCTCCGGCGCTGCTGACCAAGAGCCTGACAGGCGGCGGGCTCAACCTCGGCGCCAAGAACGTTTTCTGGACCGATCTATCGGCTGCTGACACCGGCGCGATGCCGCCCGGGCACCTCTACTGTGAGACGCGCATCACGACGGCGGGTAGCCGTTTTCAGACGGTTTTCGCGGGCACGCTTGTCGTGTCCGACACAGCCATAGGAGATTAAGATGGGACTGCTGA
>CAZUVG010000141.1:0-4721 GCA_964623765.1 uncultured Roseicyclus sp. | reverse complement strand
CGGGGCGGCGGTCGCGTCTGCCAGTGTGACCGTCCGGCGCACGAGCGCCGGCAGCCCGCTGGCGGTAATCTACTCGGACGCCGAGGCAACGGTGCAGGACAATCCCAGGACTTTGGGCGCCTCCGACGACGGGTTCTTTCAAGCCTGGCTCCGGCCGGGCGAGTACACCATCGAGGCGGAGAGTGGCGGCGAAAGCCAGACCTGGACTGTCAGGACAGGCGTGGATCGCACGATTAATTATGACGCTCGCACGTCATTCGTTGCAGACGTGGATGCGGGGCATTTCGACTACGCTCTCGGCGGCGCTGTCGTCACCGCAGGCGGGTTCGACTACCTGCTGATGCCCTCCGGTCACGCGCTCTACGGCACCGATCCGATCAGCGATCTGCCGGGGTGGGTGTGGCTGGGAGACGACCCCCGCCCCCAACATTTCGGCGCCCCTACGGAGACCCAAGCCGATGCCGAGGCGGGTGTTTCGACGATGACAGACGCCACGTCTGCCGTGAATGCCTGGCTCGCCAACACGACAGGCGATCTGGACTTTGGGCCGTACTGGTATCGGGTCACCGCCGAGCTGTATAACAAGGTGAAGGGGCGCACCGTAAAGGGCGCGGGCCGTGGGTATGTGTCTGGCGACCGTGATCTGGGTTATCAGGGCCTTGTGGGCGCGCTGACGGCGCTGGTGGTGGACCGGGGCGACACGATCACGCCTCGCCGCAGGACGCGCCGGGAAGCCCCCGAGACTAGCGGCGACACGGACGATAGCCCCATTTCCGTGATGATCGACAACCAAGGCGAGGCGTGTCAGTTTGTGGACTTCGCGCTGGTTCTCGACTGCGATCTGACGAACACATCCCACACCAATCTGGGCGCAGACGTGGACGTGGGGTTTTTCAATGGGTGCCGCGGTGCGGTATTCGCGCGCCTGTCCACACTCGGATATTTCCGGGTAGCGGCTGAATATTGGGACGTGACCGGCTCGCCGCAGGACGCCATGACTGCGCCCGACGGATCGGCATACCCAGAGTATGACATATACGGGGCGGATCGGTGTCGGACTGAGCCTTACATATTTGGCGGCTACAAGGGCGTGTTTCTCGCGGGGGCAAAAGAGTCCGCATCGGGAGACTATTACGATTATGTGAGCGATACCGTTGTTTCGACGCAAGGCGGTCGCGGTGGATCTGGTGCATCAGATTTTACATTGATCGGGCAGTGGAACATCATCGGGCCTGAGCATCATTCCGGTCGCCGTCTCTATGACCCGACAATGGACGTATCGACAGAGGACACGGACGATCTGGCCGGGGCAATCGTGCTGGACGGGCGGCGCGGCAGCAGCACGCAAAAGCGCATTCGTCGGATTGTGGCCAAGAACGGGCGCATCCGAACCAATGAGGCTGTCAGGATTTGGATAGACCGTGCGGCAGAGGTCGATTTCCGGCGCGTGCATACGGAGCCGTCCTCGGGTACATGGGCCAACACAAGCGGCACGACCATCAGCATCGGTGACTATAGCAGCCACGGCTACGGCCCGTTGGCAATGAGGCCGACCAGTGGCGACGATACGGGAGCGCTGGATATCACGGCGTTCCGTTTTGAAGGCACGGGGCCTATCAGTTCGTGGACAAAACCGGGTGTTCCTACGTTCGACTACACCGACAACTACGGCGACGTGGAGACGGGCACGTTCACGCCGGTGTTGCAATTCGGGACAGACATTACCTACACGGACCAGACCGGCATATATCGTCGGCAGGGCGATCAGGTATGGCTGGATATCAGCATCACATGGTCAGCGCTGGACGATACTGACGTAAGCGATATCTTTGTGGGCGGTCTGCCGTTTGACCGAGCCCCCGACAGTCCTGTGACAGGCGCGATTGATTTTGGCGAGTCGGACGGCTTGGATATGACAGGGGCCAATGGTTTCTTTGTGGCCGGGATAGACGGACTAACATCAGGCGATGCCAACAGTAGGCGGCTCAGGTTCGAGGACGTGAACGGCGTCCCCATCGACTATAACGACGGCCAAATCCAGACCACCGGCACGCTGCGATTTTCCGCATATTACCGCACGGACGAAGACGTTCTGTGATGCCTGACAGCACCAAGATGACCGAAGCCTTGCAGGACTGGTGGGCGTTCATCGTCTTTCTGCTGGGAAGCGCCGCGTCATTCCACTTGGGCACGAAGCGCAGCCAGTGGCAATTGCAACAGGCGCTGCAGGACATCGAGGAATTGGATCAACGGCTCAAACAGGCCGAAAAGCTGATGGGCGATGAGGCGATCGCGATGGCGGAGGTAACTTCGACGCTCAAGGCCGTTGCGGAAAATCAGAATCGCATTCTCGATGCCATCGGCTCTCTGCAATCCGGAAAGGTGGACAAATGATGCGCTACATGGACGAAATCATCGTGCATTGCACGGCCACGCCACCGGATTGGCGCGCAGGTCAGCCGGCCTCCCGAAAGGTGGCAAAGGTGCGGCTCTGGCATGTGGAGGTCAACTGGGACGCGATCCAACGGGCACACGAGGATGCAGCGTAGCTGGGTCTGGCGGCGGTCTGCGGCGCTTGCGGCACTCGGCGGCGCGCTGGCGGGCCTCGGCTACCTGATCGGCTGGGGCGAGGATACCGACCTGCACCGCCGGATCGCGGACGGGCTGGTGACGGTCATCGTCGCGGTGCTGGCGATCTACGTCGGCGGCGCGACGGCCGACGATGCCCTCAAAGACTACATGGACAAGGAGCGGCGGGAATGACCTTCACGACACGCGACTACCAGGCGCGGTGCTGGGCCTACGGCATCGACGCCGGGCCGATCGACGGCATTCAGGGCCCCAAGACAGAGCGCGGCATCGAGCGGCTCATGCAGCACCTCAGCGTCGCCGGCGAGCGGTCGGTGTTCCACCCCTCGGGCCTGCACCGGATCGTCATGCACTGGACCGGCGGCGCCTATGGCGACATTGCGATGGAGCGGGACGCCTACCACTTCCTGATCGCGCGCGACGGGCGGATCGTCCAAGGCACCAAGCCGCCCGAGGCCAACGCCGACGTGCAAAACGGCGTCTACGCCGCGCACACATGGCTGATCAACACCGGCTCGATCGGCGTGGCGGTGGACGCGATGGCAGGCGCGACCGAGGTGCCCTTCGACTGGGGCTCCGCGCCGATCACGCGGGCGCAGGTGGGCGGGCTGGCGCGCTGCGTCGCGGACCTCTGCGAGACCTACGAGATTCCCGTGTCGCGCTACTCGACGCTCACGCACGCGGAGGTGCAGCCGACGCTCGGGGTCCGGCAGCGCCGGAAATGGGACATCACCGTCCTGCCCGGCATGACCCGGCCGGGCGACCCGGTGAGCGTCGGCGACGCGATCCGGGAGCGGATCACCGACGCGATGGAGGAGATGGCCGCATGACCCGCCTTCAACGCTTCTCCCGCCGCTTCGTCTATGAGCCCGACCGCGGCTTTGAGGCGTTCCACTGGCGCCCGCTCGACGAGACCGACCCGCGCGGCGACTGCGAGGACTACGCGCTGACGGCCGCGTGGATCATGGCCGGCGGCAGCTGGCGCGGGTTCTGGCTCGACCAGTTTCTGGGCCGGTCGCAAATCTGGATTGGCCGCCTGCCGGGTGGCGCCGTCCACGCGGCGCTGCGGTATCGCGGGCGGTGGATCGACAACACCACGCGGGAGTGGCGGCCCGGGCCGCCCATGCGGCGGTGGTTCCCGGTCCTGCCGCCGCTGTTAACCGTCCTCATGGCGCCGTGGGCGGTCAAGATCGCGCTGCTCGGCGCGGCGGTGTGGGCGACGTGGCCCGGCTGAGGCTCTACCTCGCCGGCGGCGCCCTCGCGGCCCTCGCCGCCGGGGCGGCCTGGCTTGACCACCGCGCCTACTGGCGGGGATGGGACGCGCACGCGGCGCGGGTGGCCGCAGAGACGCGGGAGGTGCAGCGGCGGCTGCACGAGGCGGCGGACAGGGCGTCACGGCTCGCGGCCGAGCTGGCGGCCGAGCGGGCCGCTCAGGACGATCTGGCACAGGAGCTACGCGATGAGGCGGCTACCGATCCTCGCGGCGATGATCCCGGTCTGCCTGACAGCAGCCTGCGGCGGCTCGACCGGATCCGCTGACCTGCGCGTGGATCCGCCCGACGCGGCCGTGGTGGAGCCCTGCGCGCGGCCTGCGCGGCTCGCGGGCGCTGACACCGTGCGGGCGCAGGAGGCGCTCTGGCGCCGCGACAGGCTCGCTCTCGCGCGGTGCGGCGACAGGCACGCGGCGGCGGTCGCGTGGGTCGAGGGCGTCACAGCGGCGCTGGCAGGGGACTGACGTGCGCGCGCTCCGCCCGATCCGGCGCCTCGGGACGATCCCGGCCGTCGCGCGGGCGCTGCACGTCGTGGAGCCCCTGTCGTGGCGCACCTGCTACCTCGCCACCGGGCGCCGCGAGAGCTGGTGCGCGCGGGCATGGCGCCGGCGGCGGGTCTCTCTGGTGGCGCGCTGGTGGGTCAGGACGTTCCACCCGCGGCACTGCCGGGACGTGTCGCGGCACTGGCACGAATAGCCCCGTCGCCTACCCGGCGGCGGGGTTTTTCGTGTGGCACAATTCCGCTTTCGTTCGCGCTCTGTCCTGCGGTCCGCGGCAATTTAGAGCGTTGATTTTGCTTGCTTTGCAACCCGATTGCAAATCCGTGTACACCGGTTCGATTCCGGTACTCGCCTCCAGCAC
>CAZUVG010000140.1:0-7274 GCA_964623765.1 uncultured Roseicyclus sp. | reverse complement strand
CCATCTCGAGGGCATCTGCCACGTCTACATCGACCGGGCCGCCGATCCGCAGGTGGCGCTGGAGGTGACGCTGAACGCCAAGACGCGGCGAACCGGCATCTGCGGGGCGGCGGAGTGCCTGCTGATCCACCGCGACGTGGCAGAGACGGTGGGGCAGGGCGTGGTGCACGCGTTGATCGACGCGGGCGTCGAGGTGCGGGGCGACGCGGCCCTGCAGAAGATCGAGGGCGTGGTGCCCGCAAGGGAGGACGACTTCGGGCGCGAGTTTCTCGACATGGTCATCGCCGCGCGGGTGGTGGACGACATCGACGCGGCCATCGCGCATATCAGGGCCTACGGCTCGTCGCATACCGAAAGCATCCTGACGACGGACGACGCGGCGGCGGAGCGGTTCTTCGAGCGGCTCGATTCCGCGATCCTGATGCGCAACGCCTCGACCCAGTTCGCCGACGGGGGCGAGTTCGGGATGGGGGCGGAGATCGGCATAGCGACGGGCAAGCTGCACGCCCGGGGGCCGGTGGGCGCCGAGCAGCTCACGTCGTTCAAGTATCTCGTGACGGGGCAGGGCAGCGTGCGGTCCTGACGGGCCGCGCGGGGGCGCTGCCCCCGGCCGGCTGGCGCCGGCTCCGCCGGAGTTTTTCGCAACGATGAAGGGGCGGGGCGCGCGACGCGTCTCCGCCGGGGGACCGCGGCGGACCGCCGTGAAGGAAAGGGACGACATGAGCGATCACCGCCGCAACGAGATGCCCGAGACGCTGGTCCGCCGGATGGCGCTGGCCGAAGGGGTCAGCCGCCCCGTCGTGACGCCGATCCAGCCCTCGGTGGTCTACGCCTCGCCCTCGATCGACACGCTGCATGCACAATACGAGGGGCGCGAGGAGGGCTACACCTACGCGCGGGAGGGGCATCCAAACGCGACGCTTCTCGCCCGCAAGATCGACGCGCTGGAGCGCGCGGACGGCGGCATCGTGACCGGAAGCGGCATGGCCGCCGTGACCGCGGCGCTGATGGGCGTCCTGGGGGCAGGGGACCATGTCGTGGGCGGCAGCCAGCTCTACGGGCGGTCGCTGCGGCTCATGGATCAGGACCTCGCCCGCTTCGGCATCGCGACGAGCCTCGCCGATCCGACCGACGCGGAGGCTTTCCGCGCGGCGATCCGGCCCGAGACGCGGATGATCCTGGTCGAGGTCGTGTCGAACCCGACGCTGCGCGTGGCCGACATGGAGGGGATCGCCGCCGTCGCACGCGAGACGGGCGTGCTGCTGGCCGTCGACAACACCTTCACCACGCCGCGGGCATGGCGGCCCTTCGCACACGGAGCGGACATCGTGATCCATTCGGTGACGAAGCTGCTTGCCGGCCATTCCGACGTGACGCTTGGCTACCTCGCGGCGCGGGATCCCGTGATCGCGCGGCAGATCTACGATTTTGCCGTGACCGTGGGACTGACGCCCTCGCCCTACGAGTGCTGGCTGGCGGAGCGCGGGCTCTACACCTTCCCGCTGCGCTACGACCGGGCGGAGGCCAATGCGGCGGCACTGGCCGATCACCTCGCAGCCCATCCGAAGGTCGCGCGCGTCCTTTACCCGGGCCGGGCCGACCATCCGGACGCGGAGCGGGTCCGGACGCTTCTCGGGTCGCGGACGGGGAACATGGTGAGTTTCGAGATCAAGGGCGGGGCCGAGGCCGCAGACCGGATGGTGCAGGCCGCGCCGCAACTGCCCTTCGCGCCGACGCTGGGGGATGTCGGTACCACGCTGAGCCATCCCGCCTCGTCCTCGCACCGGGCGCTGACGGCGCAAGGGCGCGCGGCGCTCGGCATCTCGGACGGGTTCTTCCGGGTGTCCGTGGGCATCGAGGAGATCGACCTGCTGAAGTCGGACTTCGACCAGGCCCTCGCGGCGGTCTGAGACCGCCTGGAACTCAGAGCGAATGAAGCGGCGAAGAGCCGTCGAGCACGATCACGTCGAAGTTCAGGTCGGGCGATTGCGCCTCCACTTCGCGCCGGATCAGCTTGGCCGAGGGCAGGCGTTCGACCAGCGCGAGATACCGACCGCGGAAGCCGCGCTGACTGAGATAGCGTGCGAGGTCGATCGCGTCGAAGACGGGCGTCAGAAGGGGCGAAAGCACGAGGGCAGGGGCCTGCGGGCCGCTGAAGCTCATGGAGTCGAGTTCGTCGTAATCGACCCGGGCGATGTAGGAATGCGGCTCCAGCACGTTCGGCGGCAAAAGGTCGAGAGACTGCGGATCGAGCGCCACCGCAAGCACGGTGCGGCTTTGCGCGCTCCGGTCCGCAACGTCGTCCCCGGTCGCCGTGAGTCTCTTGTCGCGGCCGTCCATCATGGTTCAGCCCTGTCGGTTCGGCATGTGGTCGTTCCGGCGCTTGCCCGATCTGTCGTCGGCGAGACGCGCGGCGTCCGGCGTTGCCATCACGCCGGATACATGAAGACTCTAGCAAATCTGTCGCCTTTCGCAAATTGAAAGATTGTCGCTGCAAGCATTGCCCGGTGCAACGTTGCCAGGGGCTACGAATTGCGCCAATCAGGCGGGGCGGGCCGGCCGGAGGCTGAAGGGCGATGAGCGTCAACCAACTGACCACGGTAATCGAGGCGGTGCCCGAGCCCATGCTGCAGCTTGACGCCGATGGCATGATCCTGGCGACCAACGCGGCGGCGCGGGCGCTCTTGGGGGACTGGATCCAGGGACGGAGCTACGCCACGGTGCTCCGGCAGCCGGCGATCCTCGGACGGATCGAATCGGTGCAGGCCGACGGTACACCTGGCGAGGCGCGGTTCGAACTGGCCGACAGCGCCGGGGGCACGCAGTTCCGCGTCCGAATCTCGCCGCTTCCGACGGGACCTAACGCCGGGCATGTGCAGGCAGGGCCGGAAGCAGGGGTGGAGGCCACGGCGCCGCGTCCCCCACTTCTTCTGCATTTCACCGACATCACGCATCTGCGCGAGGCCGAGGAGATGCGGCGCGACTTCGTCGCCAATGTCAGCCACGAACTTCGGACGCCGCTCACGGCGCTTCTGGGCTTCATCGAGACGCTGCGCGGACCCGCGAAGGAGGACGCGGCGGCGCGCGATCGGTTCCTGTCGATCATGGAGGACGAGGCACGTCGGATGAACCGTCTCGTCTCCGATCTCCTGTCGTTGAGCCGGGTCGAGGCAGCCGAGCGGATGCGGCCGTCGGAAATGGTGGATCTCTCGGCGGTGCTGGACGGGACGCTGGCCGCCATCCGTCCCGCCGCCGAGGAAAACGGCAACACGATCGAGTTGCGCCGCACCCGGCTGGCCGCGGATACGGGGGCGACGCGGGCGCTGATCCACGGCGACCGGGACCAGTTGATGCAGGTTTTCCTGAACCTCACCGAGAACGCGCTGAAATACGGGGGGCCGGACAAGCCCATCGTCGTCGAGATGTCGCGCGAGCCGGGGACCGGGAGCATGAAGGGCAGCATCATCCGCGTGGATGTGACCGACCATGGCGAAGGCATCGACCAGCAGCACATCCCGCGGCTGACCGAACGCTTCTACCGGATCGACACTCACCGCAGCCGCGCAATGGGCGGCACGGGGCTGGGGCTTGCGATCGTGAAGCACATCGTCAACAGGCACCGGGGCCGGTTGCGGATCACGAGCGAGAAGGGCGAGGGCAGCACATTCACCGTGCTGTTTCCCGAGGCCTGAGACGGCGCGCCGCTCGGCTGATGGCCATTAGCGCGCATAATAATGATTATGTTAAACGCATCGCGCTGTTTGTCAGCCTCGTGGGCCGGTTCAATTTGCGCTTACAGGCAATTGATAGGATTGGATTACCCGTGGCATGATCCGACACGCCGCCGGGAATGGCGAAACGATCGTGCGCAACCACACCACAACAAGACCGGATGTTGCCATGCCATCTTCCGTCCGGCGCCCGCATCGGCTAGTCGTCCCGTGAAGGAGCGCACTGCATGTCGATACTCGTCATCAACGGCCCGAACCTGAACCTTCTCGGAACGCGCGAGCCCGGGATCTACGGCCGCGCGACGCTGGCCGAGATCGAGACCGCGTGCCGCGCGCTCGGCGCGGAACTCGGTCGAGAGATCGACTTCGAGCAGTCCAACCACGAAGGCGCGCTCGTCGATGCCCTGCACTCGGCGGCAGGAATGCGCGAGGGCGTCATCCTGAACGCCGGCGCCTATACCCACACCTCCATCGCGCTGCGCGACGCGATCTCGGCCACCGGGCTCACGGTGATCGAACTGCACCTGTCCAACACCCACGCCCGCGAGCCGTTCCGCCATGCCTCGATGATTGCGCCGGTCTGTGCGGGCGTCATTCAGGGCTTCGGCGCCGCGGGCTACGCGCTCGCCATCCGGGCGATGGACACGCTCCTGACGGGCGCCGGGCCGTGAAACGCCTCCTGCCCTACCTCGCCATGGACTGCATGGACGAGCTCTGGGCGCACCACACGCGCGTGATGGCCGACTACGGATTCGACCGGCTGTTCTACGCTTTCAACGCCTTCCGCGGTGCCGGGCTCTACGACAATCCGGAAGATGCGCTCGTCCTGACAAACATGGCGACGGATTACGTCGAGGCCTACGTGAGCGGCGGCATGTTCCGCAACGGGGTGATGCTGCGCTGGGCGGTCGAGAATACCGGCGCGGCCAGCTGGCGCGACGTCTACGATCAGATGCGGAGCGACGCGCCCAGCCCGGGCCAGCTGGCCATGCGCGCGCTGAACGAGCGCCACGGGATGACGGCCGGCTACACGATCAGCTTTCCCATGGCGATGCGAAACGCCTCGGCCGGGATCGGTATGGCAGCACGGCGCGGCATGAGCCACGACGAGGTGGATGCGGTCTGGGCACGGCACGGCGAGGAAATCCGCGTCATCAACCACGTGGCCCACCTGTGCATCCTGCAATTGCCGGCGACAGGCCAGAGGCGCCTTCTGACCCCGCGGCAGACCGAGGTGCTGGAACTCGTGGCGGACGGCAAGACGATGCAGGACGTCGCGCTTCTGCTGGGCCTGAACGTGGCCACCATCGAGAAGCACCTGCGCGGCGCCCGCGACGCGCTCGGCGTCGAGACGACGGCCCATGCGGTGCGGAAGGCGTCGGTTCTGAACCAGATATTCCGCATCGACCGGAGCATAGGGCACAGCCCCGCGCAGCACAGACCGGTAAACGAGATGCTCGCCGGCCGGCGCGCGCAAAACGGCCGCCACGAGACAGGGTAAGGGAATCCCCACTGTCCGCAGGGATTGAGACCGATCATAATTCCGGTGTTCCGTGAGTGTCGGCAATTCTGGCCAGGAACACCTGGGCGTACCGGCGGCATACTCCGTGCTGACGCCCGCACCCGTGTTTCAAGGGTGGGTGGCGGCGCACCGGATGTGTTTTTGTCCGGTTGCGCCGTCAGTCGTCATCTTGGACCGGCCTTTCGGCCCCTCCCTGAAAAGCCACGAAAAATGGCGCGGGATGCCGTGACCCCGCGCCTTCGCTCAACACCTGGACGGTGTGTCAGCCCTTCGCGGCCTTGGCCACCTCGGCGGCGAAATCTTCCTTCTCCACCTCGATGCCCTCGCCCACCTCGAGCCGGACGAAGCCCGTGATCGTGACCCCCGCTTCCCCGGCAGCGGCGCCGACCGTGAGATCGGGGTTCACCACGAACTGCTGGTTCAGCAGCGTGATCTCGGCCAGGTATTTCTTCATGCGACCCTCGATCATCTTCTCGATGACCTGTTCCGGCTTGCCGCTCTCGCGGGCGATGTCCATCTGGACCGTACGCTCCTTCTCGATCACGGCCGGGTCGAGATCGGCCTCGTCAAGGGCGGCGGGGTTCACCGCGGCCACGTGCATCGCCACCTGCCGGGCGAAGCCCTCGTCACCGCCCGAGAAGGCCACCAGCACGCCGATCTTGCCCATGCCGGGCGCGGCGGCGTTGTGGACGTAGGAGACCACGTTCTCGCCCGAGATCTTCGCCATGCGGCGCAGCGACATGTTCTCGCCGATCTTGGCGATGGCGTCGGTGATGACGTCCGCCACCGGTTTTCCGTCGATCTCGGCGGCTTTCAGCGCCTCGACCTCGTCCACCTTCAGCGCCGCGTCCGCGATCTTCGTGACCATGGTCTGGAACTCGGCGTTCTTGGCGACGAAATCGGTCTCGGAGTTCACCTCGACCGCGACGGCGGTTCCGCCCTCAGCTGCGACGGCCACGAGGCCCTCTGCAGCCGTCCGGCCCGATTTCTTCGCGGCCTTCGCAAGGCCCTTGGTGCGCAGCCAGTCCACGGCGGCGTCCATGTCGCCGTCATTTTCCGTCAGCGCCTTCTTGGCGTCCATCATGCCTGCGCCGGTCGCCTCGCGCAGTTCCTTCACCATTGCAGCGGTAATCGCCATGGTCGGTCTCCTGATTGGTCCTGCCGCAAGCCGGATCGAGACCGGCCTGCATCCCTTGCCCTTGCCGGGTCATACCCCGGCGGCTGTGAAACTGGCGTGACAGGAGCGGCCCCCTGCCCTCGCACGTCGTTCAGGCGCCCGCGTCGCTGTCCTGCTTCGCGGGCTCTGCCGGCGCCTCGGCGGGCGTTTCGGCCTCGTCGGCCAGAGCCTCCTCGGCGGGCGCTTCCTCGAGGGCGCCGATGTCGACGCCCGCGGTCTCGAGCTGCGCCGACATCCCGTCGAGCGCCGCGCGGCTGACGAGATCGCAATAAAGCGCGATGGCGCGCGCCGCGTCGTCGTTGCCGGGGATGATGTAGTCCACCCCGTCGGGCGAGCAGTTCGTGTCGACCACGGCCACGACCGGGATGCCAAGCTTCTTGGCCTCGGCGATGGCGAGGTCCTCCTTGTTCACGTCGATGACGAACAGGAGGTCCGGCAGGCCGCCCATGTCGCGGATGCCACCCAGCGAGGCCTGCAGCTTCTGCTGGTCACGCTCCATTCCGAGGCGCTCCTTCTTGGTGAGGCCTTCGAGCCCCTCCTCGAAGCGCTGGTCGATCTCCTTGAGGCGGGAGATGGAGTTCGAGACCGTCTTCCAGTTGGTGAGCGTGCCGCCCAGCCAGCGGTGGTTCATGTAGTATTGCGCACAGCGCTCGGCAGCGTCCGCGATCGGCTTCTGCGCCTGGCGCTTGGTGCCGACGAAGAGGATACGGCCGCCCTTCGCGACCGTCTCGCGGATCACGTGCAGCGCCTGGTCGAGAAGCTCGACGGTCTGCGTCAGGTCGAGAATGTGGATGCCGTTGCGGTCGCCGTAGATGTACGGGGCCATCCGCGGGTTCCAGCGCTG
>CAZUVG010000139.1:0-7285 GCA_964623765.1 uncultured Roseicyclus sp. | reverse complement strand
GAAAACCTCGCCTGGTGCTTCGTCGGCGTGTTCCTCGGCACCTTCATCGGCGTGCTGCCCGGGATCGGTCCGCTCGCGGCCGTCGCCATGCTGCTGCCGGTGTCGTTCTACCTGCCGCCCGAGACGGCGCTGGTGATGCTGGCGGGCGTCTATTACGGATCGGAATACGGCGGCTCGATCTCTTCGATATTGCTCAACATCCCGGGCACGCCGTCGGCCTCGGTCACCTGCCTCGACGGCTACCCGATGGCACAGCAGGGCCGCGCCGGCGTGGCGCTGTTCATGACCGCCATCGCGTCTTTCTTCGGCGGCATCTTCGGCGTGGGGGTCATGGTGGGCCTCTCGCCGGTGCTGGCTGACTTCGCGCTGCGCTTCGGCCCGGCGGAGTATTTCTCGGTCATGGTGCTGGGCCTTGTGGCGGCCTCGGTGGTCTCGGGCTCGGGCGCGCTCAGGGGCGTGATGATGGTCTGTCTCGGGGTGCTGATCGGCACCGTGGGGATCGACGTGAACTCGGGCGAGACGCGGTATACCGGCGGGATCGCGCAACTGCGCGACGGGCTCAGCCTCGTCGTCGTGGCCATGGGCCTGTTCGGGATCGCCGAGGTGATGACCTCGGCGCGGGGCGCGACGCGCAGCTACGCGGGCCAGAAGGTGACGCTGCGGGGGTTCCTGCCCACGGCGCCGGAATGGCTGCGTTCCATCGGTCCGGCGATACGCGGTGCGGGCATCGGCTCGTTCTTCGGAACGCTGCCGGGGACGGGCCAGACCGTCGCGTCCTTCGTGGGCTACGCGCTGGAAAAGCGCATCTCGCCCCGCGCCTCCGCCTTCGGCACGGGCACCGTCGAGGGTGTCGTCGTGCCCGAAACGGCCAACAACGCCGCCGCGCAGACCGCCTTCATCCCGACGCTGACGCTGGGCATCCCGGGCTCGGCCACGATGGCGCTGATGCTGGGCGCGCTGATGATCCACGGCATCACTCCGGGTCCGCGGCTGATCCCGGAACACCCCGAACTCTTCTGGGGGCTCGTGGTGAGCTTCCTGTTCGGGAACCTCTTCCTGCTGGTTCTCAACATCCCTCTGATCGGCCTGTGGGTGCGACTGCTGCGCGTACCGCACACGCTGCTTTATCCGACCGTGGTGGTCCTCATCTGCATCGGCGTCTACTCGATCGACAATTCGGTCTTCGACGTCTGGGTGACCCTCGTCTTCGGGATCGTGGGTTACGTCCTCCGGCTGTTCCGCTTCGAGCCGGCGCCCCTCCTGATCGGCTTCGTGCTCGGCCCGGCGATGGAGGAATATTTCCGCCGCGCGATGCTCCTGTCGCGGGGGGATGCCACCGTGTTCCTCGACCGCCCGGGCAGCGCCGCCCTGCTCGGCCTGTCCGCCCTGCTGCTGCTTGCATCGGCGCTCCCTCTCCGGCGCTGGCTTGCCGCCGGAGTTGCCCGCGGGGGCGCCGGTCCCCGCGGGTGATAGTGTCCGGCGCGGGCGGAGTGACGCATTGTGCCACGTCCATAAGCACTTGGTCGGCCCGCCGGGCGTCGGGAGCGGCCGATGTGACGCGCACCGCCCCTGCCGCCGTTTCGCGAAGGTCGTCGTCACGGCCGATCCCCGTTCTTCCAGCCGCGGCGCACGAGGCAGCCTCGGCCCGGCGGCGCCGGGCCGTCCGGATGCTTCAGCTGACGGCCTTCAGTGCCGGCTTTGACTTTCCCGTGGCCTGTGGCGGCCGGGAGA
This sequence comes from uncultured Roseicyclus sp., assembly GCA_964623765.1. Lineage (GTDB taxonomy): Bacteria > Pseudomonadota > Alphaproteobacteria > Rhodobacterales > Rhodobacteraceae > Roseibacterium. The sequence continues at coordinate 5,554 of CAZUVG010000139.1, read as the reverse complement.
TTTCCTCCCACTGCAGGTCGCCCGTGTAGCGCCACGCCATCCGGCCTTCCTCGTCCAGCGCGAAGAGATGAAGCCAGCGGTTGTCGAACAGCGCCCGGACGCCGTCGTGGCGGCCCAGGATGTCCGACATGGCCTCGCGCGGGGCCTCGATGCAGACGGAAAGGCGCAGCGGCTCGTGCGCGTAGTCCTCGCCGTCATGGACCGACTGCCACGGCAGGCCGGCCCGCAGGAGGCCGCCGTTGCCTTCCACGACGCCGATCCCGCCGGTTACGTTGTGCAGGAGCTTGTTGCCCCCGCCGAAGACCGACGGCGAGACGGTGGAGCCGTAGTATTGCAGGCTGATCCAGCTCGCCACGACCACCGGCGCCGTCATGATCAGCTCCAGCACGCCGAAGCCCTCGTCGGCCTTCCAGTCGTAGTCGTGCAGGAACGCCCGGCCCTCGAGCGACCGGCCCGCCGTCCGCTTGCGCGGGGCGGCGATGAACGCCTTGCAGCCGGCGAGCGCCCATTCGGGACGCACCTCGGACCAGTCGCGCGAGCGCCGTTCGATATCGTCCTCCCGCTCGGCCCGCGGCAGGCGCAGCGCGCGCTCGGCCCGCGTGACCTTGCCCGCGGCGGCGAGCCAGGCGCGGATCTTCCCGATGTCTTCCGCATGGGCGGATGTGGTGACGTCGCGCTCGTAGAGCTTGATCGTGTCGGTCGTGGTGTCGTGAAGGCCGGCGAGGAACAGCGTGTCCTTCGGCACGTCGATGCCGCGCCCGGGCAGCGCCGCCCGCACCTCGGGGTCGTTCAGGAGGAGCGCGAGCAGCCGCGCGTTGACCTCGCCCGAGTAGCCGCCACAGGCCCCGCAGTGGAGCGCCGCGGCATGCGGATTGTTCACCACGTTCGCCCCGTGACCGGCCAGCAGGACGACGCGGGCGTAGTTGTCGGTCAGCGACATGGCGCGCAGCACTGTCTCCGCCGCGCCGATCCGCGCGTCGAGGTCGAGCGCGGGATCGAGCCGCGGGGGCGGGCCGTCAGGCAGCTCCTTGGACTCCATGCCGAGCGCGTCGCGCACGAGCTTGCCGGCATAGACCGGCCCCATCGCCTCGACGAAGGCGAAGGAGGACACGGCGGCGAGCTTGAACCGGCCCCAGGCGCGGCGGGCGCGTGCGGCGAAGCGCGCGTCAAGGTCGGCCTCTGCCATGTCCGGCCCACCCGAGCAGGTGCTGACGCCGGGGTTGAGAAGGACCGGGAGACGCAACTCGTCCACGTCCGAGGCGAAGCCGCGGTGCTTCGTCGACAGGCCGAAGAAGCCTGCGAAGCCCAGCGTCTCGATGCCGGGGTCGACCGTTTCCAGCGCGCGACGGAAGACTTCGGAACGCACGTCGATGCAGAAGGCGGCCTGGAGCGTCGGGCGTTCCTCGCGCGACCTGGACACCTCGGCGGCGAAGAGGTCGGCGAGGCCGCGTTGTGCCCCGCGCTCGGCCGCCTCCTGCAGGATCTCGTCGACGATCAGCGCCGGGGACGGCGCGACAGGCTCGGCATGGACTGCGCGGATGCGTGCCCACTCGTCGGCGATCTCCGGTTCGTACTGACGGTAGAGCGCCTCCTCCCAGGTCAGGCGGATGGCGAGCATCTCGGCCATCACCTGGTCGGTTCCGCCGCCGAGTTCGACCTGCCAGAGGCGGTAACGCGCGAACTGCGCCCAACCGCCCATGCTCATGAGGAGCTGGTGGAAGTAGGTCTCGAGCATTTCGGGCGTCAGGCTCAGCGTGATCGAGGCCCGCGCGATGGCGCCCTCCGCCGTCTCGGGTGCGTCGAAGACATGCGCGGCAAAGCCTTTCAGCCCCTGGATCTCCGGCGTCAGGTCGTGTGTCGCGACGGCGCGCCACTCGGTCCACGGACCGCGCCTGTTGGGCGCGGCCCAGAGAGCCTGCCCCGCGTCGAAATACGCCCCGGCCCAGGCGCCGATGCGCTCGGCGATCAGCCCCGGCCAGTCGAGGCGCGAGACATCCGACGCGAGCTCGGCGACCGTTGGCAGCGCCTTGGGCGTGCGCGCCGGGCTCTGGGCCGCTTCCTTCAGGGCGGCGAGATCGGTGGGCCGCCCCTTGGCCGGCGCGCTGGCGAGGGCGGCTTCGAGGTCCTCGTCGGCGATCCGGCCGTCGCGGATGCGCTCGGCATACCAGTCGCGCGGCATGGCGACGGGAATGCCCGCGACCCGGGCGAGACGGGCGCCGGTGGTGGCCAGGCTTTCGCCGGTCTGCCCGAGGTATGGGTTCACCGCGACCGAGGAGGCCAGCGGCCAGACCGGGGGGATCGCCCGTCCGGCGCCGTCGGCGGCGGACATCAGCTCGGCGGGGGAGAGGGTTTTCTGTTCGATCATGGTTCTGTCTCCCTTGTCTCAGATGTTCCGCCGAACGGCCCAGCCGCCCAGCACCCGGTCGAAGACCGCGTTCGCGTAAAGCCCGTTGGACAGGTGCACGCGGAGCCCCGCCGCCGCCGGGTGGTAGGCCCAGAGCGGGAACATGGCCTGCGCGATGGCCACTGCGCCGAAGCTGATGACCGCCAGCACGATCAGCGCCCATTCCAGCGGTCCCGGCGCGGGCGTCCCGGGCAGTGTCCCCGACATCAGCCATTCCGACCCGCGCTGGAGCGCGAAATAGGCGACGGAGGCCGCGACAGACATGAGCGCCGTGCGCCGCGTCAGCGCCGCGGGCGCCGCGTCGGCCAGGCCCTGGGCGAGAAGGTATGCCACGCCGAAGATCAGGATGGCGCCGAGCGCGATGGCCTGCGGCGACTTCTCGTCGAAGCCGAAGGCGAAGCCCACGATCCCGTAGATGGCGAGCGCCGCGACGAAGGCCTTGAGCACCGCCGCCCCGTTCGGAATCGCCACCGGGCCGGGCCTGCGGATCGCGGCCACACCCTCGACGGCCTGACCGGCGGCGAGAAAGGCATGTGCCTTGTAGAGCGAGTGCGCCACGATATGCAGAAGCGCCAGCGGGAAAAGCGCGAGGCCGCACTGCAGGATCTGCGCCACGGTGGACCATGCGAGCGAGGTCTTGACCGCAGGCTGGGTCAGCATCACCAGCCCGCCGAAGAGCGCCGTGAACCCGCCCACCATCACGAGGACGGCCAGCACGCCCGGCGCCAGCAGCATCACGTCGGCGAAGCGGATCAGTAGGAAGCCGCCGCCGTTGATGACGCCTGCATGCAGCAGCGCCGATACGGGCGTCGGCGTCTCCATCACCTCGGTCAGCCAGCCGTGCATCGGGAACTGCGCCGACTTCAGCAGCGCCGCGACCGCGAGGAAGGCCGGCGCGAAGGCGGCACCGCCGGGAAAGACGCCCTCGCGCGCTGCTGCGAGGATCTGGGCGATGTCGCCCGTGCCGTAGGAGGTCTGCAGGAGGACGGCCGCCGCGATCAGGGCGAGGTCGCCGAGACGCGAAGTGACCCACTTCTTCCGCGCGGCGCGCTTGGCCGCGACACGGGTGGGATAGAACAGCAGGAGACGCTGCAGGAACACGCTGGTCGCGACCCAGGCCAGGACGAACAGCCAGAGGTTCCCGGCGGTCACGAGCAGCATCACGGCCGCAAGCGTCGCGCACAGCCAGCCGGTGAAGGCGCCGTGCCGGTCCTCGCCGTCCATGTAGGTCGCGGCGTAGCGCAGCACGACCCAGCCGACGAACGAGACCAGCGTCAACATGATCGCGCTGATCCCGTCGAGCCGGATCGTCAGACCGAAGAGCGTGGCCGAGGCCGCGCCCGATACGATCAGGACGACGCCCGAGACGAGTGCCACGGCGAGCGCGGCCAGCGCCGCGTATTCGGCGACTTGCGGCGCCGCGCCGGGCCTGCGGCCGGGCGAGGTGAAGGCGAAGGCCATGGCCAAGACCATGGCCGCCGGCGCCAGCAACGGTAGCGGAAAGAGTTCCATGTTGCGCATCTCCCGTCGGAACTTCGGACCTGGTTCGGGGTATCAGCGCGCTGCGTTAGACAGAAATTCATTTTTGAGGTTCTCTTGTTCTTTTAAACAGAACAAAAAAACGCCGCGCACGCTGGAGTAGAAAGCAGATGTTCGCCGACACCTTGTGGCGGCGTCCGGGTCCATCTGTTTCCCGGTACCGGCTGCTGCCCGCAAGCGGCGGGTGGACGAATTCCCGGGCTGCGTCACGAGGCTCGCCTAGGATATCACCTCCCGTCGCGGAGGTTCTTCACAGGCCGAATCACCCGTGCTACCATTCGGGAACAACGCCGGGAAAAGGCGGATCCAGACACTTCGAGGCGGGGCAATGGGTACGGACTATCGGGATGCGTTCATGGTCCCATGGGCGCAGACCCGGCTGGAGGGATCGCCGGCAGAACCACAAAAAGAACTGGCGGAAGGGATGAGCTGGAGCTGGCATGGCCGGGCGTTGTCGCTCGACGGCGCCGCCGCCCCCGGATCCTCCGCCAGCCGCGATCACGACGAGGTCCGATCCCGCGCGGCGCGGGTGGCACGCGATCTGCTGAGCCGCCCGGCGACCTGCCCCGCCGCCTTTCCCGCCGCGGCTCGTGGCGCATGCCTGCAGTCTTCCGTTGCAACCGCTGTCGATTGCAGCGACCCAGTGCTTTCGGGCGGTTTCGTAGTGTCCGACGGAGCTGCCTTCCACACCGTCGTCCCTGTGTCGACCGAGCCCGGCGCGCCGACAGTCCTACTTTTTCCCGACGGCCTGCCCGAGCCCGGGCGCCGCCACACGATCGTCGCCTGCGCCGGGTCCATTGGCCCGCGCCGCCCGGCGGGTGAGCCGGCGGTCATCTGCTTCACGCCAGGGACCCGCCTGCGCACCGAGCGCGAGGCGATCGACGTCGCCGAGCTGAATTCCGGGGACTGCCTCGCGACGCGCGACGACGGGGCGCAGATGGTTCTCTGGACCGGCCGGCGCCGCATGTCCGGCGCGCGGCTCTTCGCCCTTCCCGCCGAACGTCCGGTCCGCATACGCGCCGGTGCGCTCGGGGTCGGACGGCCGGAGCGCGACCTGACGGTCAGCCCGGAGCATCGCGTTCTGATCGGCGGGCCTGGGCCGCGCGATCTGTGGGGCGAGCCGGAGGTGCTGGTATGCGCGGGCGATCTGGTGGGCAGGCCCGGCATCTCCGTCGATCATTCCCTGCGCGAAACGTGGTACATCCACCTGATGCTGGAGCGGCACGAGGTGATCTGGGCCGACGGCGCGGAGGTCGAGACCTTCCATCCCGGCTACATGGGTCTCGAGACCCTGTCCGCCGAGCAGCGCGCGAGCCTCATCCGGGCGCGGCCAGATCTCGACCGCGACCCCTTCGCCTATGGTCCGCCCGCCCGGCGGATGCTCAGCCGGGGCGAGGCCGCCATTCTCGCCGAAGGCCCGGGCGCGGCGGCGCGCGCGGCCTGAGGCGCGTCCCTCGGGGCGACCATTGACACGCGTCTCCCGTCGTGTAGAAGCCCGGCATTCCGGCCAGGGCCGGTTTCATTGGTGTTGGTGGCCCCCGCAAGGGGATGCCTGTCGCCCCCCGGGGAAAGGACAACGCCCTCTCGACGCACGAAGAGGAGATCAGACGG